>CAZLKD010000154.1:0-1529 GCA_964560015.1 uncultured Candidatus Peribacteria bacterium | reverse complement strand
CTCTCAGATTCGCTCGCATTTCGCTCTCCGACAACGACCGATGAAGATAGGGAAATAGCCGAATATCTCGCAGAAGATCTCGGAATCACGGACATTCAAGCATTTGCAAAAGATATGTTTGATGCAAAGTCTGATCTCGGAGATATGCCGGTTCGACAGATGCTCCAGCTCGATTACAAGATCTATTCAGCTGGCACGAAACAATTTGGTTATGGTGTCATGGAGACAACAAATCCTGCGTATGCGATGGGGCGAAAAGATGAGATTCTCGCTGATATGAAAAAACTCAAAGAGGAAACAGGCCTGACTGCTATTTTCTTTTCGGTCGTCGATATCATCGCTGAAAACAATATCACATTTGTTCTCGGAGATATTGAAGCCTCAGCCATCAAAGGTGCCTTTGGAGCTGATACAAAAAACTCTCTTGCCGAGCTCGGGAAGCGATTGAGCCGCAAGAAGGAACTGGAGCCTCAGATACGGGCGTATCTTGAGAAGGCTTAATTGCAGAGGATTTGAATGTCAGAGAGTAAAAGCTGTACTCTATCTTTTATGTTGAGCATTGAGGGGGCGAGTTTTTCTTGGTTTTCTCTTGATTTTCTCGCGGTTCTTCATGTTTTAGTCTGTCAAAGAAGTTCCCTTTCGTATCCCGCGTATGCTCGATTGTCGTATATGACATGTTTTGCGCATATTCTTTGAAGCTCTGCTATAAATATGTATTTTTGTTCGTTAGTTATTTTTTTGAAATAGAGACATATCTCTAGCGCAATGATAAATTTTGCTATGACTGGGGTCAGGTGTCCGCAACAGAGATTATGCTCTCTTCGTGGGCATTTCTGATAGCCACCAGTCCCTCTTTTTTCATGCTGAAAGCAGCATAATTCGACACGAAGTGCTGTAAATATTTGTATGAAGTCACTTATCCTTAGCGCAAGAAGTGACTCTAGTTCCGGCCCTTCTCTCTCTTTTGGGGATTGTACTATTCATATCCTGATGCCATTGATAGTTGCGCTGAGAGACCCATTTTCTGTGTTCTCGATATGAATATGCGGTAGTATGTCTTTGACGTATTCGGGCATTTTTTTGTTGATTTATGTCTTTGGTGGAAAAATAGTAGTATCCACCAAACGCGCTACTCTGTCATTAAATGTAATGAAAAAATCTGGATCTGTCGAGATGCCCCTCTCAGCCGATTGTTTTTCTATTTTTGTAAAGATTGCTTTCACTTTTTCGTCTCATCCTCATCCCATTCTGAGTCTGCTGATATTTTCTTGTTTTCTGCCTGACTCTACAAAAATCTGTCCTATTTTTGTACCAATTCATCGTCGATGTAGTTCTTCTGGAACGGCTATCGAAAAAAGATGGAGTTCGTAGCCTGTTTCCTTTTTATGTTTTTGGAAAAATGCGTGTCCGATAATCTCATCTTCAAAGAGTCCAATAATTCCATCGTATCAAAGCCATCGCATACAGGGTATAATTCAGGTTTTTGGTATGATATTGCGGAATGCCTTTGTTTTTCGATCAAAAGGGCT
>CAZLKD010000153.1:0-1564 GCA_964560015.1 uncultured Candidatus Peribacteria bacterium | reverse complement strand
GGCATGATGATATGTCGGAAATCTTCTTCTTTAGTATTGAGGCTCGTACCTTGGATAAGTATAGGTGAGAGGCTGGTTTCAAATCCTATTCGTACGTCTTCACCTTCGACGACCTGGAGAGCATCGATAAAGTAGGTGGCATTCAGGCCAACCTGATCATT
Source organism: uncultured Candidatus Peribacteria bacterium (assembly GCA_964560015.1). Classification (GTDB taxonomy): domain Bacteria; phylum Patescibacteriota; class Gracilibacteria; order BD1-5; family JAGOOR01; genus JAGOOR01. The sequence goes on along the minus strand of CAZLKD010000153.1, from coordinate 1,403 downwards.
TCCTTCAATCTCTGCCGTGATTTCTGTCTCACCAGCACCCAGCTCTGTGTCACCAGAATCGAGGCGGATAACACCGGTGGCATCGAGGGCCATTTTGACATTGAAATTATTTTCACGAGCGATGAGGCTCACTTGTCTGAGAGCTTGGACGAGTTTTGTACGATTTGTAAGAGCATTCACGCTGGTTGATTTTGGAAAGAAATTTCCATAGTCAGGGAAATGGCCATTGAGGAGACGAGAATAGAGGAGGACGTTTTCGTAGACAAGGAGTACCTGATTATCCGCAAAATACATCTCTACATCGACTCCATCAGGAAGCGTTTTCATGATCTCACTGGCACTACGAGCAGGGAGAATGATGGCTATTTTTTTATCAACGCCTGTGTCACAGTTATAGCGATATTCTGAGAGTCGAAAACTGTCAGTTGAGGCAAATGTGACATGGTCTGTGTGGACCTGGATATAGACGCCGGCGAGCGTTGGGCGGATATTACCACTTGCGCATGAGAAAAGTGTCTTACTAAAGGCTCTCTTGAGTACGTCTGCACTGATGCGAAATTTGGTATCGCGACGAGTTGCGGGAATCATCGGGAATTCATCTGCTCCGAGACCTTTGTAGCGCATTTTCTGTTTATTGGCTGTGAAATTGAGAGTATGGCCTGTATCAGTTTTTATCTTGAGACGAGTTGGGTCCAGGAGGTTCAGGTATGATGCGAGGAAACGAAAAGAAACAGTGATATCGCCAGGCTCTTTGATCTCAATATCTTTCTCCACAGTGTACTCGATAGCCATCTCGAGATTGTTCGCAATCACGGTGAGTTTTTCATTGGTTGCTCGCAGGAGGACGTTTTCGAGAATTGGTGTTGTCGGGCTATTCACAACAGCATGTGCAACAGTCTTGATGGCTGTAAAGAGGGTGTCTGAATCAAGTTCTATATGCATGGGAGGGGGGATAAGTAAAAATCTATACTAAGTCGAATTACATTGGTGTCGCGAGAGTCGGAGTCTTTTGATAAAAAGACGAAGACGAACTCTCACTCCATCATTATAACGAGTTCAAATTACATTGGTGCCGCGAGAGAGACTCGAACTCTCACACCTTGCGGCAATGGATTTTGAGTCCATCGTGTCTACCATTCCACCATCGCGGCACGAAAACGGACGAACCGTAGCATACAAAAAAAACTTCATTTTGCAAAAGAGACTTCGGGCAATTGTACGATTATTTTTTACACGCTCACACGAGGAGATCGATGTAATTTTTTACCTCCTCCAGGCAGTTATTTTCGTTGTATATATCGAGTGTTTTGCTCCCGATAATGGCTATATTTGCTTCTTCGGGGAGACCTTTTACATGTTCAGCAGTACTTATTCCCCAGCCCACGGCTATAGGACAATCTAGA
>CAZLKD010000152.1:0-1636 GCA_964560015.1 uncultured Candidatus Peribacteria bacterium | reverse complement strand
CCCCCCACTCGTGTACCATCAGGATTGAATCATCCTTTTTCATCTGAATGTACATCGAGAATTTGGGGGAACCGAGCTCGTAGGTCGGGATATGTGAGATGACTCTGCTTTGGTGTTGCAGCATCTTCTGGAATAGGAGTGTTAGGGGACATCATATTAAGTATATTATAAATATATATTACATATATGCAAATATTTGAGGATATTTTATGAAAAATTTTCTCCTGTCCAGTTCTCTGAGAAAGGCTCACTTTTTGAAACTCTATTCTGACACAAGAAAAATTCTTCACATTTGGCTTTTTCTCTTCTATATCATATTTTTTCCTTCTTCCATAATCCGCATTTTATTTTTTTATAAAAAAGATTTGCAATGCACGGCTTTTTTACTATCATGCCGCCACATATTATAACAGTTCGCTCAATTTCATGGCTAAAGAAGAGAAAATACTCGCATGAGGCACTGTACTCGAGTCGCTTCCCAACGGGAGTTACCGCATACAGATAACCTCTCTTTCAGGTCAAGAGCTCGGCGACAATGGTATGGTCGTTTTTGGCCACGTTTCGGGTCATATGCGCAAGTGCAATATCTCTCTCATCAACGGTGATAAAGTAGATATCGAGCTCACGCCCTATGATTTGGAAAAAGGCCGCATTACTTATCGTCATAACGTCAATCATTCTGTATGAAAGTTCGCCCGTCAATAAAACCTCGAGATCCACGTAATGACGTCATCGTCGTTCGTTGGAACAAGAGTCATACCAAGAGGTATGTCCGAATTATTAACAAAAAGAACCGTCGTTATAATCAACGTCAGGGTTAATTTCATTTTTATATCTATATGGTACGTATTTCTGGAGTCAACATTCCAAACCACAAACATCTCTGGGTCGCTCTCACCTCTATCTATGGTGTCGGTCCAACAAGATCAAAAGCTATTCTCACTGCCAGCAAAATCGAGGCAGACCGCAAAGTAGAGACGCTTTCTGAAGAAGAGCTCGGTATCATCCGAGACGAACTCAAGAAGTATACTCTCGAATGAGATCTCCGACGAGAGATCACAGGAAATATCAAGGCTCTCCAAGATATGAACTGCTACCGCGGTGTTCGTCACAAGAAAAATCTCCCAGTTCGTGGACAGCGTACAAAAACAAACGCTCGTACAAAACGAGGAAAGAAGGCAACTGTTGCCAACAAGAAAGTAGCAGTGAAATAATAATTATTCCCTTTTATGGCTCAAACACTCCGAAGAAATAAAAAGACTAAACGCACCGTCGAACAAGGCGTGATCTGCGTCTCTGCTCTCTACAACAATACACACATCAGTGTCTCTGATACTGATGGAAATGTCCTCACATGGCACAGTGGTGGTCGTGCAGGGTTCAAGGGTGCTCGTGAAGCGACTCCGTACGCTGCAACAATGGCTATGGAAAAATGCCTCGAAGAAACAATTCGTCTCTATGGTCTCAAACGTGCTCACGTGGTCGTAAAAGGTGTCGGTTCTGGTCGTGACAATGCACTCCGTGCTATCGTCGCTGCTGGTGTCGAGATTGATTCTATAGTGGATGAGACCCCAGTACCATACAACGGGACCAAGAAAAAGAAAATCCGTAAATTGTAGTTCATCTGTTCTTAAAA
>CAZLKD010000151.1:0-1638 GCA_964560015.1 uncultured Candidatus Peribacteria bacterium | reverse complement strand
GACCAATCATCATCTGATTCCGTTTTTGAATAACTTCATACATGAGCGTATTCAGCCGATCCCAACGTTGGGCTTTTATCTCGGCAGGTATATGCCCTGGCATCTTAGCAGCATAGGTTTCCTTGCGCGGGGAATAACGAGCGATATAGGCATAGTCAAACTCACACTCTCTGAAGGCTTTCATCGTATTCTCAAATTGTTCCTCTGTCTCACCAGGAAACCCCACAATCACATCCGTCGAAATACCAAACAGTGGATCTCGCGAACGAAGATAGTCTACCTGCGATCTAAAGTCATCATAGGAATGTTTACGATTCATTTTTTTAAGCAAATCATTATCGCCAGACTGGAGTGCGAAGTGAAGATAGTGACAACATTTCTCCAGGTCAAAATGAGCATCGAGAATATCGTGCGTCATATCGTGCGGATTGGACGAAGTGAATCGAATTCTATCGAGTCATGGAAGCTCGTTCAATTTTTCAAGTAACTCTCGAAAAGGTGTCTTCTGGGAAGCTCCTTTGTAAAGGAGCTGTCATGACGAAGGAATGACTGAGGATTTTTGTTTTTCAATAATTTTGATTAATTGATCTGTTACGCTATCCAAATTATATAGGATTTCGTCATTTAAAAAACGAACCACTCGAACTCAAACTCATTCTAGGTCATTTGTTCTTTCAGTGTCATATTTTTCATTTCAATGATGAGAAAAACCATCAAGCTCAATGGCTAATTTCAGTTCTTCACAATAAAAATCTACAATGTAGCTCAGTAAAGGCTTTTGTCTTAAAAATCTATATCCTTCAATCTGATTTTTACGAAGAACATTATACCACAAATTTTTTTCAGGACCCGTCATATTTTTTCTGAGATCCTGTGCTTTTTCTTTCAAATCATCACGATATGGAATATGACCTTCGGGGAAAAATCCTCCGTCTTCGCTCTGCTCAGACACCTCCTTTACAAAGGAGGTTATCCATTTCAGTTCTTCCGAATTCCACAATGCTTTTCGTGTTTCTTTGCCATAGCTATTCACATTCTGACCGAGTAAAGTGACCTCTTTAGTGCCACGTTCGACAACTTCGACACACTCCTGGACAATCTCATCCTGCGCCCGAGAAATCTCATGTCCACGGGTATAGGGAACGATACAGAACGTGCAATAATTATCACATCCAGTCTGGATGATGTCATTAGCGCTTCAGGAAGTCCCTCGTTCTTGTTTCACACGGAGATAGGACTGAAAATTATCATCCTGACCAATATCTTCTCCGTAAATGATAGACAGGAGCGTTGTCAGCGACCCTATCTCTTCAATACGGACGACAAAATCGATACTATCAACACGATTAAAAAGTTCGTCATCGGAATTAAAGATAGAGTTTTGAGTTTTGAGTTTTCAGTTTTGAGTTGTTGGCGTATCCGAACTTGAAACTTTAAACTCTAAACTTAAAACTTCATGGAGTGTAATCTTCGTCGTATTCTTCCTCCCCTTGTAGTCATAATATTTCTTATTGAGCCCTGTTTTGCGAGTCATACACCCCGTCAATCCCACTTTGATATCCTTCCCTGTTTTGTGTCGAAGCTTGTCTATTTCCTCGACATAGCCAAATACCTTGTCTTCTCCCTTCTGACGGACAG
>CAZLKD010000150.1:0-1647 GCA_964560015.1 uncultured Candidatus Peribacteria bacterium | reverse complement strand
TTGTCTATTTCCTCGACATAGCCAAATACCTTGTCTTCTCCCTTCTGACGGACAGAACAGGTGTTAAAGATGACAATATCCGCCTCTTCCCATGTGTCTACTTTCGCCAATCCTGCTTGCGCAAGCAGCATATGAATCTTTTCACTATCAGCATGATTCATCTGACAACCAAAGGTTTGGATACAGAATTTTCTTTGAGAATTTGCCCCTTTCTGGAGAGCATTTTGAATATTTTTGAGTTTATCAGCGGAGACGAGAGACATGTCGACAGTATAATAAAAAAGCTTGTTTTGCCAGGAAATATAAGCTACTATAGATATATGCCCGACTTCTCTGAAGAACTAGAATATACTGACAAAATCCTCTACCTAAACGATCTAGATGGAGTATCTCAGGTGGCTCTCATGAAAGAGCTCGCACAAGCAGCAAAAGAACTCTACAAGGAATATCCAGAATTTTGTGCTCTTATACCATTTGGTAGTCGTACAAAATGATTATCGCGCGGATGGCAGTCTGATCTCGATATATTTCTCGTCCTGAGAAAACCAGTTTCATGACACTTACTCGACAACAATAATTTTAGAAAATCAGATAATATAAGACATGCGCTCGAATCTAAACTATGAATAAAGGGAGTAAAATATGATGTGCTCATAAAAGGAGAAGATGACTATAGTTTTTCGCTCTGAGCAATAGGTATTCTTGGTGTGGATGTATTTATGCTCTGAGCCATCCTAGGCCCTCATCGTCTGTGAAAAACTCAAGAAATAGCCAGAAGAGGCTCAGAATGGATGAAAATCGAAACAAGAGCGCGCATCTTACGCTTCCTAAAGACAAGAGAAAGCGATCAAAGTAAAAGGAAATTACCAGAAGAAATAATCCAAAATCGTCTTAGATTATGGGAGAAAAGAATATCCTTCCTTCTTCGTATAAAAAAAGAAGATTAGTTTTTCTTCGTCCTCGCGACAAATATCATAACCACAACCAAAAATACACCTCCAATAATCTGAAATGTATAATTCTACTGAGGATCTAATATCTCTAACAATCTTTCTCAGCTAACTACTCTTTTAGTCTCTTCTCTTTTGCTTTTCTCTGCTTCTGCTGCAGATACTTCTGCTGCCAATTGATGTTCATGGATAAACTTGTCAGTCCAGAAGTCTCCAGAAAATTCAACTTGACGAGAATTGACATGACTAGTAGAGCTCATAATAAATAATAAAAAATTAATTACTTCTTCGTCCTCGCTACAAATATCATCACGATAACGAGGAATATACCTCCGACAATTTGGTATGTATCGGGTGTTTTATGTTGGGCAAAAATGTCGATGATAAATCCTGTAATAGGAAAAGCGAGCTCAAAAATACTTGCCTGAGTCGCATGAACATGCTTGATGCCCCGATAATACATCGTCGTACCGAGAACTCCTGAGAGCAGGGCAACACCGGCAATGAGCGACAATTGGTGAATATTGAATGTTATCTGTTGTCCCATTTCGACACCAAAGAGTGAGAAAAGTCCAAGAGCAATAACTCCGAGCACTGCAACCATCCCCAGACGAAACGCTGTCATCGTGCGAGCCTTATACCCCTGATGAGAGAGAAAACGTGAGAAAACCGTCGCAGAACCCCAACAAAGAGCAGC
>CAZLKD010000149.1:0-1664 GCA_964560015.1 uncultured Candidatus Peribacteria bacterium | reverse complement strand
AAGAAAAAGAAAATTCGTAAACTGTAGTTCGTTAATTATGTTATTTACGTTAACCACGTTATAAAAAATCCTCTCTTTTACCTTTTCTTTTACTTCTTCTCAAAAAATAATAATTTAATTCCTATGCGTTACACCGGTCCAAAAAAGAAACTCTGTCGTCGTGAAGGGAAAAATCTCTTCGGAAGTGAGAAATACTCACTCAATGATTCAAAGCGAAAGCTCCTCGGCAAGAATGTCGGTCGTATGGGCCTCTTTGGTCAGCAGCTCCGAGCAAAACAATCTATGAAACGTATGTTTGGATGTTCTGAAACACAATTTGCAAACTACTTCAAAAAAGCTGCTCGTATGCCAGGGAATACTCTTGAGAACATGCAGAGACTTATCGAGATGCGTCTCGACGTCGCTGTCCTCAAGGCAAACTTTGCTCGTACTATCATGCAGGCTCGTCAGTTTGTCAGCCACGCACATTTCATCGTCAATGGTCAAAAGGTAGATATCCCATCATACCAAGTTTCTGTCGGTGATGTCATCGAAGTTCGTGAAAAGCTCAAGGATACTCCGCTCTATCGCACGCTTCAAACAGAATCAGAAGAATTTCTCAAAAACAATCAATCAGGTCGTGTCTCTGCAGTAGAATGGATCGATGCTGACCCAAAGGCGTTTAAAATCGTCATCAAGCGTCTTCCAGAATCTCAGGATTACGATCAGAGCGTTGATATGAAAAAGATTATCGAGTTTTACTCAAAATAGTTTCTACTTTTTTACCATATTCGTATGCACATTCTCCATACCGTCATTGGTCTTCCAAAAGTCTCTGAGCAGCGTATTTCTCACGATGATTCAAGTCTCGAGTCGGTCTTTGATATTACCCCACTTCCACGTGGATACGGTATGACACTTGGACATGCGCTTCGACGATCTATCATCTCATCTATTCCTGGTACTCGCGTAACAGGTATCAAGATCGAAGGTGTTTCTCACGAATATACAACTCTTCCTGGTATCCACGAGAGCGTACTCGACATCATGCTCAATCTCAAAAGTCTCGTTCTCGAGAAATCTGATACTGGTGTGACATGGCTCTCTCTCAAGAAAAATAAAGCTGGTAAAGTCACTGCAGCGGACATCAAAGCAACAGGCGGTGTAGAAATCCTCAACAAGGATCTCTATATCACAGAAATTGATCGCGATGGTTTCGACCTCGATATCCAGATTCGTGTTGAAAAAAATGTCGGTTACAAATCAATCGATACACTCAAAAAAGAAGACGATGACGTCATGATCCTCGTTGTTGACGCGAGCTTCTCACCTGTTCTCAACGTGAGCACAGACGTGAAGAGTGAACGTTATGGAGATATGACAGACCTCGATCGTCTCTCTCTCACTATCAAGACAAATGGCTCTATCACACCAGAGAGCGCTCTCAAATTTGGTTCTCAGATGCTCCGTTCTTACTTTGATATTTTCTGTGATACAGAAGTCGTCATCGAAAGCGAGTTTATGGGTGATGTCCGTTCTCTCCGTGAAAAAGAGAAAAAAGAAGCGCATGCAACTGAGCACCGTGAAAATTTCACACACATTGATTTCCTCGGACTCTCTCCTCGTACACTCAACGCTCTCGTCAATGGAAATATCCTCTCTGTCGAGCAGCTCGAAAAATGCAC
>CAZLKD010000148.1:0-1672 GCA_964560015.1 uncultured Candidatus Peribacteria bacterium | reverse complement strand
CGATAGTCAGCTATAGCACGAAGAAATTTCTGAGCTGCATATCCTGTTTTATGGTCTATGAAAAATTTATCATAAACATCCTTTCCCCATGGGCCCATATCCGTGAAAAACTCTCTAATTCCTCCAACATGCGAACCTGTGCTAGTATGATATGAATTATCGAGAGCACGTGAGAGATCATTGATGCTGACATTGAGAAAGTCCTGCCCCTGATTTCATGTACAGAGTATTTCCCACATTTCCTTGAATTGATGTGCGGGAACTCTATCTGTCAGAGCACCTAAAGCCAATGAGTCAAAAGTAGTCTGTCCAGGCATGTAACCTTTCCCTACTTTATTCCACATTGCCACAAAACCATCATAGAGACCAGATTTTTCAGGTTGCGTCGAAAGTCTTTTGAGACTATCAGGGTAATTTGGTGTATCGATACTAGCCTTGACGTCATTCACAAGACTCTTCACTGCTTCTCCTCCATACCATACTGCACCAGTCCAAGCAAGAGTTTTCCCAAATTCTCACCATGCTGCTTTCATGCCAGCCTCATCTCCAAAGACGGTTTTCCAGAGAGCTTTAGTACCTTTCCAGACGCTCGCAGCTGCAAATCCGAATTTTGCGACATTATAAGCGACTTCAGCAAATTGTACTGCACGTCCTCCAGATTTTTGCATCGGAGTCTGATAACCCATTTCTTTCCACTTTTTTGCGGCCTGCTGTGCTGACTCAGCAATATTGTAAATACTCATACCACGAGTAACCCATCTATCGCCCTCCCCCTTGATATCAAATCATCCGCTCGTAGCAGATGACAAAAAATCCACATCCATAGGATCATCACTAAATCAATCTTTACCACCATATGTAGATATATATTTTTCGACAGTAGCAGTGCTTTTTGATGGATAACTATTCATGTAATCAGTCCACTTCGATGTATTGATAACTAATCATCGCTTGAGCCACTCTATGACAGTTGGCTTACCTGCAAAAGTTGTAGCGAGGTTCGCCGCCTCAGTTTCGTTTGATCCAGTGACAGTAATTTTATTGGAACGCCCAAAGGAAAGTCGGAATCCCAGGTTGTAGAGCTCATGAACGATAGCACCATAGAGGAGCATATTTGCTTCATCGGTCTTTTCAACAGTCGATTCATTATATCTCTGTATCTTATCGATGATATCTTGTGCATTTTTTGCTGCAAAACCATCTACAGCAGCCTGCATCTGATTCAACGATTTACGAATAGCATCGATGGCAGGACGGCCCAAACCAGGCTGATCAAGTTTTCGAGAGTATTCTTGCAGGATTCTTGCAGAACCTTCTACATTTTTAATAGAACTTTTCCCGAGTAAAGTCGCGATCTCTCACTTGAGCGTTGTGATCTCATTATCTATGCCTCATTCCAATTTCCCATCATGGCGGTGAGGAACATCATGAGAATGAGCGCCTCAATGCCCATGCTCTTCGAATAAGTGTCTTTGATCTGTGGATAAATTATTCCATGCTTTTGTCCCTTTTGCAGCCTCAACTCAACTGATCTGTACGATCAATGTGACTATCTTAGCATCAAGTGAATCGAGTCATTCAACTTTTGACTTAAGACCTTTGAGATCTACTTCTGTTTTTGAGCTTAACTCATCACGACGTTTGTAAAAATCCTTAATTCTTTCCGTACCAT
>CAZLKD010000147.1:1167-1729 GCA_964560015.1 uncultured Candidatus Peribacteria bacterium | reverse complement strand
GAAAAGTACGCGTCCTCGATACAGATACATAAAGAGCGTAAAATCTTGCAATCAAGGGCCACAATATGCTATAATGGACTGTATACCTATTTATGGCTGAAAACCCTCGATCTTACGAGAAAAAACAAACCAGAAAAACTCCAGAGGAGCTCGCCAAAGAAACTCATCAGAAAGAGCTCGAATTACACGATGAACTCCTGTGTCAGGCTACTTGATGAAATAAGGCAGATATAAAATCATATATGAAGCATGCCTTTTTGGCCAAAGATGCTCAGAATGATATCTACCGACACAGAGGATTTGAGAGCATGCTCCGGGACCATCCCAAAGAATTGTTATGAATTGTATCTGATCATCTGGAAGTATTCCAATCAAAATTCCCAGATCTCCTGATGATCCTGATGGATACGATGATACAAAGCGAGAGTTTTATTATGCTTATGTGGCTGATTGCAAAATTTAACGAAAACTCTAAAGATCCATTTTTCTTGGAAAATATCAGGAAAATTGCTCACTTGCCAAAATATACACCCGAAATGAAAAAATTCTTTCAGGACCATAT
>CAZLKD010000147.1:0-1157 GCA_964560015.1 uncultured Candidatus Peribacteria bacterium | reverse complement strand
ACTGAGTATGATAAAATAACACCCTATTGGGCCGATGAAAGCTGGCAGATGATACAGAAAATGTTTTCGAAAGATGAGATAGAGGGACTCTGTGGTGGGCGTCAATTAACCCCTCTATTACGCAATATAGTAGAAACCTATCTCGACAATGTAAATCTAGAAAAACTACTCATAGGAGAAGTGCCTGATGATTTTCTGGACACACTCTTGATGCACATCTCTTTTCAGTGAGACAATAGAAAATGGGATGAAAAAACCAAATGAAAAGGAGAGAAGATTCAAGATAAGGTAGTAGAAGTTCTGACATATATATTCAGGAGAAAACGTCAATTTTTCTACAAATATGACCAAAAAAATCTCATATACTTTTCACACGAAAATTTTGTAAAAGTTTTCAATGGAATAAAAGACCCCAAAGAAAAGCGCGAGATGCAGATGATATATTATTATCATTTTGTAGGGAGAGATTGATCAGCCTACCACGAGAAAAATAAGATAACAGACTTTGTAGCATTTCTCGAAGAAGAACTCTCTTACAGTTCATGACGGTTTGATACCTACCAGGGGCAAAATATAGCAGATATACAGGATCCAAACACCCGGGTAGCACTCGTCACGAGAGCAAGGCAAGAAGCTCAGGGGAATATTTCAGTAGAAGATATAAGAATAGCAAAAAGTAGATTATCTGATGGTCTCAGAAGAGATGAAGTCCATGACCGAGCACTGCTCGCGTTTAACGTAGATACATTGCTCAGAAGTTTCACAAAAAACGAAAATAGTGCGAGTGATGAATATCTAAAAAATGAAATCATCCCCCTACTTTTCCAGTCCAAAATTCGCGACTTCGTCAGAGGGCGATGTTTTGCCACTGAAGCTGGAAAAGAGTTTTTGGCAAAAAATGCGAATCTGATTTCCTGGTCACGAGCTCTGATCATGAAGGTATTGCCCTCTATACCAAAAAATACTGAAACAGATGAATATAGGCATTTCATATACGCAATTAATAAGCATTTTAAGGAGTTTTCAGAGCAAGATCTAGCCATGATGAAAGAGAAAACTCCAAAAGTGTTTTCGGAAATTGTAGAGTACTTAACTGTATTTCTTGACCAAAAAGAACAGTTACTCAAAATAGTACCCTATATTCCTAGTCAGATACG
>CAZLKD010000146.1:0-1763 GCA_964560015.1 uncultured Candidatus Peribacteria bacterium | reverse complement strand
TCACCATTCTCATGAGTATCGTCATCCTGCCCCACTGCCATTTTATTGAGGAAAATTCAGAAAAGAAATTAGCATAGAGTTCGTTTCTTCAAGAATAGAAATAGGTTTTTAGGGGAATGACTGTCTGAGCGGGATGAATACAGATATTTTCATGAACGTGGTCTATAGCGAGTTTCAGTTCCCCTAAATACTTTTGTTACTTTTTGTACAAAAAGTAAAAGAAAAGAAACTCACTGGCCTGGATTTCCGCTCCACCTAATTTTCCCTCTTCATTACTCGGAGTGGATTTGTCACCCCTCCCCTTCGCGGGAATGACAGAAATTAGCCTAAGTGTTTCCTGAAATACTCGACGAGCTCGTCGATAGCCACCACCTCCTGCTCCATCGTATCCCGGTGACGGATAGTCACCATGTTTTTCTCAAGAGTATTATCAAAGTCGATTGTCACACACCACGGGGTACCTATCTCATCAAATCGCGCATATCGTTTTCCGATAGATCCTGTCTCATCGTACCAAGTCATGAAGTTTTTTGAGAGCATTTGGAAAACTTCTTCTGCTTTTTCGTTGAGTTTTTTCACAAGCGGGAGGACAGCGATTTTCACTGGTGCTACTTCTGGCTTTAATCTAAGTACGATGCGATCATTTCCATCCTCTTCCTTTACAGTATCATACGCATCGCAGAGTGTCGCGAGGAAGAGACGTGTGAGACCAATAGAGGGTTCAATAACGTACGGGACGAATTTCGTATTTTTCACGGGATCGAAATAGCTCATATCCTGTTTACTTTCTTTCATATGAGCGTTCAAATCAAAGTCCGTACGAGATGCGATGCCCTGAAGTTCAGAAAAACCAATACTTGGAAAATCGTATTCGATATCAAATGTTCCATCAGAATAATGAGAGAGTTCATCTTTTTCGTGTTCACGGAATCGAAGATTTGATTCTTTGATACCAACAGTTTCCATGAGAAATTTCTTGCACGCCACTTTCCATTTTTCGTGCCACTCGAGTTGTGTCCCAGGCTCACAGAAAAACTCGATCTCCATCTGCTCGAATTCTCGAGTGCGGAAGATGAAGTTACCAGGAGTTATTTCATTGCGGAATGCTTTCCCTACTTGCGCCACACCAAATGGCACACGACGACGACAGGTACGCACGATATTTGGGAAATCAACGAAGATACCCTGTGCTGTCTCAGGACGGAGATACACCATCGCTGAAGAATCTTCTGTCACACCTTGAGAAGTCTTGAACATGAGATTGAACTTTCGAATCTCAGTCCAGTCTCCTGGCTTTCCAGTGTTTGGATTTTGTACTTTTTCACCCGTCATAAATGAGAATTGTTGCTCTGGTGTCCAAGATTCTGGAATTAAGTTATTTACACCGTATTTTTTATTTAAGAACTCCAATACAACTTTAGCAATATCATCCTTTTTTTCTCTTTCGCTAAGTTCTTTTATTCAACTTAAAGCTAATGATGATTTTATAACAGAATTCTGAAAATCTCCACTATTCAAAGCAGGCATAAATGGTCATTTCCATGTAAATTTTAGAACATGATCAATATTCTCTTGAATTAAATTTTCCATGAGTTTATCAGCTCGGAATCTCTCTTTTGTATTTTTATCATCAATCAGTGGATCAGAGAAACCCCCTACATGTCCTGAAGCGACCCATACCTGAGGATTCATGAGGATAGCCGCATCGAGGAGGACCATATCTGGACGACGCTGGACAAATTCTCGTATCCAGAGATTTTTGA
>CAZLKD010000145.1:0-1806 GCA_964560015.1 uncultured Candidatus Peribacteria bacterium | reverse complement strand
ATGCCAGCCTGAAAACTCATCCTCGACCGTATCAAATCAGTTCGTAACACGGGTAAAATCACTCGTGCGATGGAGCTGATCTCAACTGTAAAAATGAAAAAGGCAGCTGATATCGCCCTCGGAGCTCGTCCATTTGCGATGGAAGCGAGTGGTATTTTCTCTCGTGTGGCTGAGGAGATTTCATCGAGCCCATACGTTCAATCGAAAATGAAGAATGAAGAATGAAGAATGAAGAATGAATGAGTCTCAAAGAAAAGAAAGACTTTAGTCGTTGTCATGACCTCGAACAAGGGTCTCTGTGGTGCCTATAATATCAATGTCTTTCGAGAAGTTCTCAAACAAATAAAAGGAACCAAAGCTGACTGTATCACTATCGGTAAAAAGGCACGAGAATTTGTCATCCGTACAGGGCACACACTCGTTGCAGACTACTCTGATATGTTCAAAGACGATCCAACTCCAGCGCAAGCAAAGACTATTTCCGCAAGTATTCGAGAATTTTTCCTCACAGGAGAATATTCTGACGTCAGAGTTATCTATAGTTTCTATATTTCAGCTATTTCACAAAAGGCTGTGGTTCGTCCATTCCTCCCGATTTCACGTGATACGCTCTCTGCATTTCTCGAAGAAATAACAGGAAGCATCATCTCGCCTCTCACATATTCAGGAGAATATACCATCGAGCCATCAAGTGAAGCTGTGGCCGAACGTATCGTTCCTCTTATCCTCGATCTCATGTTTCACGAGATGATTCTCGAAGCAAAAGCGAGTGAGCATGCAGCTCGAATGGTAGCGATGAAAAATGCTCGTGAATCTTCTGGAACAAAAGTAAAAGAACTCACCCTCATCTACAACAAAGCTCGTCAGGCCGGTATCACAAAAGAAATTTCTGAGATTGTATCGGGTGTAGAGAGTATGAAAGATATTTAAATAAACACAGTACTTTACTAAAAGTATTTATTGGTATAATAATTATTAATTATACTGAAATTTTTTTATGCCTGCTTCTCCTGAGGATAATGACGCTCAAGGTTTTCTCTGTGAGTCTTTCTGGAATGAATCATTTGATGATGTCGTCCGGGTCTATGCTCGTGCTCTTTCCCAATTAGTGCACGACGTGCTCCAGCAACGATCGAGAGAATTTTGACTCTCTGAAAAGGATTTGGAAGATTCTGATAAGCTTCTTCAGGCACTTTACAAGGAACACGATAGCATCATAAAAAATATTTTACAGCCTGGCAATAGCAGCCGGGAACTCCGTAGATTCGTTATCTGTATCATGAGAAGACTGGCCAATATACAGATAAAAAAAGAGCTCTATACTGATCCAAAACAGATGCTTCCTTGGATTGGGCTTCACTATGATTGCTTCAGCAGACCAGACATTCTCGATACCGGTAAATTTTTTCCTGTTGATGAATTGGCATTTTTTGCTGAGATATTCAAAAAATAATTGCAAAGGACGCACATATTTACATAATTTTATCTATGACTAACCCTGATTTTTCCCTTTCTCTCGTTTCTCGCGAGCCTGAGATATTACAAGCTTCTGATATCGCAGCAGCAAATGCGCATGTTCGTAGTTTTTTGCACGCTCTTATCGGAGATGGTGTCTACTGTCTCGAGATCAATGGTCAACATGTCCTCCTTGAGTGACCAGGGGATGTCGATGTGGCATATCGCCTATTTCTTGCGTCTCCTCAAGCAAATCAAGCATCACGCCGAACCCAAGCGGCGACATTTTTTCGCAATGGGAAACTGCACCATACTGTAGCCTAGTTTGAGAGAATGATATGTTTCCGCACC
>CAZLKD010000144.1:0-1808 GCA_964560015.1 uncultured Candidatus Peribacteria bacterium | reverse complement strand
ATTTTTTTGCTACACTCACTGCAGTTTCTCTCGTGTAATTCACGTGCATTTCGGAGCTTCATGAGTTCCCTATTTCTCTCTCGTGGGTGCGTCGTCGGAAGTGGTATGCCGTTTTCTATATGAAAGGCGAGCTCGAGACCAATAATCTGAAATGGCTTACCAGTAACAGGACAACGAAAGACAGTTTTGAGCACATGATCAATATTTTTTTTGGCTTCTTCTGGCCCCACTACTCTCTCATTATATTGAGAGATGTGGAGTGGCTTCTCTGATGAAGTGCCCTGGTTCTGAGACATATCTCACCCCCATCGTCCTCCTCGTTTTTCGACTTCACTCTGTGAGAGAGGATACCAATCCTGAGCCGCAGTATCTTCGTAGGGATGAGGCGAAAACTTGAGTGGGAAAAATTGTCCCCATTCTCCCGTACTCTTCATATGATCAATAATTTTATTCTTGAGTGTCTCGTATTCTTGCTGGCCATAGGCCCGATTCATAATTGAAAATTTGCCATGATTGATTCCTATACAACCAAAAAGATCAGAGGAATTTCTACAACTATCACAGTACATCACATTTTTGCAATCAAAAATATAGAAGCTGTATTTCGCATCATAAACGTTTGTTGCAACACACGTATGAGTGCATGATTCTCCATTTGGCATACCGAGAGAATAGCACCAGATAGAATCTTTTGAAACACCAAAATTGATACAGTGCCGACAATTCTCAATCTCCCATGCATCATAACAATCTGCACAGTCTCGGCAGTTCTGAAGATGGTCGCCCGTGACATTTTCTACATTGGTAAATTGGCTCGCAGGACGCACGCTGTCTGCGCGAATTTTCTCAAAAACAGTCTGTGCCTGATTCCAAACTTGCTGACTTGATTTGAGGAGCTTGAGAGTCTTTTCGTATTCTTCTTTTGTTGATGGTGTATTGTAGATGTAGTATTGTTTTCCGACGAGTCCAGAACAGGCGAAACAATTTTTGCAATTCCTCAGCTGGTAGGAAAAATAGCATTCCTGAGAATCACGACATTCTTGGCATCCGAAACAGAGCGTGCAACGAATCACATCGAGACAATCACAGATATTTTCACATGATGTCACCATCGCGGAATTAAACACATTTTTTCCGTCTACTGTCCAGTAGGTATAGTACACTCGTTCGGACTTTGTGAAAAGCGAACAGAGGTAACAATCCTTGGAATATCTCGCATGGCAGTTGTAGTCACAATTTTCAGAACTAAAAATCGTCGTACCCACTCTCGGCACAACATCTTGCAGGGATTTGTATTGGTCAAAATAATTCTTCGAGAAATCAAATTCTCGACCATACTCAAACGCACTCCAATCATCTGACCACCAGAGCTTGTGATTGTATACAGGGAAAATCGTATCAGGTCGATATTGCGAGAGCATCGTTGCTCCGGTCTTGCTACATGTGCGAGAAAAGAGATTCCACTCATTTCGAAAGGCAAAGAGATTTCTCCAGAGCTCTCGAGGACACAGAGTCGGACTTGGGACTCAGAGTTTTTCAAAGAAAACCATATCACGGTCTGTCACGACAAACTCTTCGCCCGTGAGACGTCATATCTTTTTTTCTACGATGTTTTCGTCAAAAGGTGTGTACATAATTTATTTAATTTTCTCCCACATATTCCGAATCATCGGAAGCGCGAGCGTCGAGAGGAAATATCCACATGTTGGGACAAGCGCATGTAAATACCATTTCTCTATTCCGAGCAGTTCCATATAGATTCCGAGAATCATATAGGTCATAAAGAGAATAGAGATTTTTCGTGTCCA
>CAZLKD010000143.1:0-1830 GCA_964560015.1 uncultured Candidatus Peribacteria bacterium | reverse complement strand
TGTTATAAAAAAATTGTTTATTAAATTTTATGTCATTTATTCCTCCTCACGAGAAAATCGTCGAAAAGAAAATCTGCCGAATCAGTGGGCAAGAATTTTTCATAACTGATAAAGATATTGAATTTTATGAGAAAATATCACCTATTTTTTCTGGGAAAAGATACATAATACCAAACCCCACATTGTGCCCTGATGAACGACAGAGAAGAAGATTATCACAGAGAAATGAGAGAAACTTTTATCACAGAAAATGCGACTTCACTGGGAAGCAGTTTATATCGATGTATGATTCTGCTTCGCCCTATACGGTCTACGAGCCAAAGGTGTGGTATTCAGATAACTGGGATAGATTAAAATATGGACAAGCAGTGGATTTCGGAAAACCATTTTTTGAGCAATTCCATGAATTATCCCTGAAAGTACCTCGTATAGGTATTGATTTGGTAAATTGTGAAAATAGTGATTTTTGTAATTATTGTTGAGATGACAAGGACTGTTATTTGGACATAGCATGAGAGGGAAATTTTAAAAGCTTCTATAATTTATTTACCAAGTATTCAGAGTTTGCTATTGATACAACTTTTGTATATAGCAGCTCATCCCTGTATGAATGTATATTCTGTTATCATTCGAGCTTCCTACAATACTGCATCTACACAGAAAATTGCGGTAACTGTTTCTACAGTTTCAACCTGAAAGGATGTTCTGAATGCATATTGTGTAATAATCTTCGCTCAAAAAAATATTACATCTACAATAAGCCTTATTCCGAAGAAGAATACAAGAAGCTCAAAGAAAAAATACTTCATACAAGAACAGATGCCAATCAGGAATATAAAAAAATTATACACGGAGCAATTCATCGTGATTATTATCGACTCAATTGCGAAAATTGTACTGGAAATGATCTCGCAAATTCGAAAAACTGTTTCCACTCCTTCAATATCAACGATTCGGAAGAAAGTAAATATCTCTATGATGTCCTCGAAGCGAAGCATTGTATCGACATGAATTATTCTCTCTATCATCCAGAATGGTCATACGAGCTTATCTCGACACTCAGCCTCAGTAACAGTGCCTGGAGTATGGCAAGTCACTATTGTCAAAATGTATACTACTCCGATCAATGCAATAACTCTTCAAATCTCTTCTGATGTATAGCTATAAACCATGGGCATCACTGTATTCTCAATACATCTTATTCTACCCAAGAATATGAATTGCTATGCGGTAAAATCATAGATCACATGATTTCGACAAAAGAGTGGTGAGAATTTTTCACTCATAAATTCTCTCCATTTGGGTACAATGAAACAGTAGCCCAGGAATATTTCCCGATGACAGAAGAAGAAGTGAAGTCTCGAGGATGGAATTGGAAAGAAATGAAAGAAACCTCCTCCTATCATGGCGATTTCCTGATACCTCTGGATATCCAAAAATATGATGAGCGCCTTGTTGGTTTTGATGAGGCTCAAAAAAATATTGATGCACTCCTCTCCTGAATTATTCGATGCGAGATTACAGGGAAACCATTCAAGGTGATCAAGCAAGAACTGGCATTCTATATAGAAAATCATATCCCCTTGCCCACAAAACATCCAAACCAAAGACATAAAGAAAGAATGGATATGAGAAATCCAAGACGTTTATACCAACGAAATTGTACTGACTGTTGAGAAGAAATAACCACAACATACGCGCCAGACAGGACTGAAAAAATCTACTGTGAAAAATGCTATAAAAAACTCATATATTAAAACCCCTTATGTCTCAAAAAACTTGTAAAATTTCCTGAAAAAAATTCACAGTTGATAACTGGGAATCTGATTT
>CAZLKD010000142.1:0-1843 GCA_964560015.1 uncultured Candidatus Peribacteria bacterium | reverse complement strand
CTATGCGACCACGTTTTGATGTAGTTTTCATACGATCTTCTATGACTACCTGAGAATCTCTGACTGTTCACTCTGGAGGACGAGCAGTAAAAGTACGAGTAAGTTCATACCCGGCGCATACATAGTGCAGGGTGCTTGGTTTTCCAACTACAAAATTTCCTTCTTTAATCGTATTATACAATGCTCGGTCGAGCAAGTGTTTTCCTATTTTCTCTTCAATACCACTCACAATATCAGGAGTCACATACTTCCCTTCTGACTGATTTCGAGCTATGTCTGATACAGGCTTCAAAATCTGCTCTATATATTCTGGAGCCAATCCGGCTTTGTATGCTTCTCGGATAAGCTGTTTGACACGATCAAAATGAACATGACGATCATCAATATTAAATCCATTTCTTTCGGCCCATTTTATATATTCCGCCTCATCTTTTTGTCTCCACTGACTATCAACTATATCATCTCAATACATACGAAGACTCGCACCTGCTGCATCGAGGATATCATTGGCATTTTTTGCACTGACAGGAGTTGTGACATCGAGTATATCTGATCGACGACGAATTTCAGCCATCATGCCTGTAAATGCCATGGTAGGGTTTTCACTTTCTTTCGGTTCTATAAAAGGATTTCCTTCATGCGGAGCATTCCATGTTTTTTTATCATAAATTCCGAGGCCTCGTGCTATGACGACACGTCGAGCGAGAGAATCTGCGAGAGATCGCATAGTTGTCCAATGACTTCTGAGGTTTTCCATCTGTTCGACCCAGGGTTCTAACTTTTTGAGAGCATCAGGATCATCATGGCATTTATTTTTCTCACGAGCGATGAGAGCATCGCACTCGTGCTCAAAAAACTCATCCAGTTTATCCTCCACACTCCCCTCTACATCATCGAGCCATGTCAGAGCCTTATCATTGCGCCCAGAAAGAAGTACTTCAGCACGCATGTCATCACGTTGGTTCCACACGTCCTCTCCAGCAAGAGCATAATCGAGGTATCGAAGCTTATCCATATCCTGCAATTTTGGTATTTCTTGATTTCATTGCGGAGAATTTGAGAGCTCTCGGAGAGACGTTCGTATTTGTTCTTCTTCAAACTGGAATTCGCTGAGCTCTTGATGAAACGGAACAATAGTACGAAGCGCCCAGTCACGAGCATCTGCAAGTTTTGTATATTCTATAAGTGCTTTCTGTACTGGATTATTATCTTTTTTCTCATGTTCGACACGTGCATTCCATGCATCGATAGGATTTCTACGTCCTATTTGCTCAACGGTTTGTATGAGGTTATCCCCATCTCCGGTTATGAATTTAAAGAGAAATTCATCCTGATCAGCAAATGGATTCACTCCGTCCAATGCCATCTTACCACCTTCAATTGCAAGGGCAAGAGGAATGAAACGTTTGGATGTAAATTGCATCAAATAGGAAGCAGTTGAAAGACCTCCTATGATGATTTCACGACTTGCGCTATGATCCCAACTTTCATCGATAGAGTTGGCCACTTCAGAGACAAATTTTACACCTGGCTCCCATTGAAATGCAGCAATCACAAGTGCTACAGATGCAGTGAGGATGAGATGTTGAGAAAATCGGCCTCCTGCTTTTTCTGCTTTCAAAAGGAAATCATGTAGTTTACGGACCTGGGCGTTTTTTGGTGCTAATTCAGCAAAGTTAGAAATCAGTTTGAATGGTAATTTTCACCCTTCCTGTACGAGTTGGCCTGCTACGAGAAAAGTTACATACTGGATGAGAGCTTTTTCTTTATTTTCCGCACCATCGAGCATCACAGACATCATACAGGCACAGAGAGGCGAGAATAGTCCTTCCTTCACTCAAGA
>CAZLKD010000141.1:0-1853 GCA_964560015.1 uncultured Candidatus Peribacteria bacterium | reverse complement strand
GCTTGCGAAGCAATATAATGGTGAGGTTATCAATGCTGATTCTCGCCAGATTTACCATGGTATGAATATCGGGACAGGGAAGGTGACAACAGAGGAGATGCAAGGTGTACCACATCATATGCTCGATATACTGGATATTCACGAGATGTATGGAGTGGGGGAATTTGCACCAGAGGCGAGACGTATTATCGCGGACATAACAGCTCGTGGGAAACTCCCGATTCTCTCGGGAGGTACAGGACTTTTTATCGATGCCGTTATCTGAAATTTTACTATTCCAGAAGTCCCAGCAGATTGGGAATATCGTGATGAGCTCGAAGCGTTTCGAGACAAAGAAGGCAATGAAGCCCTCTGGGAAAAACTCAATGCCGTTGATCCTGACTATGCGAGCGAGCTCGATCCGCGTAACTATCGCTATGTTATTCGAGGTCTTGAAATCTGGAAATCAACGTGACAATCAAAGAAAGTTCTCGGTCAAAAAACAGAAAGTCCGTATGATTTTCTCCGCATCACTCCCTACGATGGAGATCGTGAAAAACTGTATCAAAAAATAAATAAGCGAGTGGAGGAGATGTTTCATTCAGGACTTATCGAAGAGGTGGATGCATTGCTGAAGAATTATGAATTATGAATTATGAATGACAACTATTCGTCATCCTCGGGCGATTGAGTGCAAGTGAAGTGGCACGAATGAGAGATGCCCCTGAATGGGGTATCGAGTACGGGGATCCAGGAGAATAAATTACGCAAAGCGAGCAATAATAAAGGGAAGTATTCAGACCTGGATTCCGGATCGCGTCTTTCCCTGCTGACGCAATGAAAAGACTTGTCCGGAATGACGGAAACAGAATTATTGGAAAAATTACCAGGTCTCAATGCCATTGGCTATCGTGAGATACTTCTTCTCTTGGCCAATAAAGCGTCACTCGAGCAAACACTGGAAGCTGTACAGACGAATAGTCGCCACTATGCGAAGAGACAATTGACATGGTTCCGTCGATACAATGATACAATATAAAAAATCCCCCCGCCGTGGCGGGGGGATTTTTTATACCTGAGACAATTAGATTGCGTTAACAATCTCACGTATTGCTGTTATTGTGAGAACGAGAGCATCATTGTTCCTCTCATTTGCTTTATCTTCGAGATCGTCGAGTTTTTCATTCATCTTTGCTTTAAAAGCATCTTTTTTGTCTTGTGGAAGAGCCTTGAGGTCTGTCATGCCTGCCTCAAGTTTTGTCTTCATACTAGCGAGCATGTCTGTATATTTCTTTTCTTTCAGGGCCTTTATATTAGCACGGAGCGCTTCTCTCTGAGCTTTTGCTTCAGCTTTGCACTCAGTCTTTATAGTTTCTTTTTCTGTATCGGAAGTGGTAGCATCAAGGCGGACTTTGCATTCAGCCTTTGCCTGTTTTATCTCATCTCTATTTTCCTTGCGGAAGTCTTTCACTTCACCTTTTATTTCTTTTCTCATTTCACGGTGTTCTTGGCGTATTTCACGAGGTGTTCGTTTCCCTGAGTTGTTGTCTCCAGTTGTATTGGTATCTGCCCAGGCTGAGCTGGCAATAAGTATGGTTGCTATGATGGCGGTGGAAAGAGCTTTTTTCATAATTGAAGGGGTTAAAAATAAGCACGTACAGAATAAGAGGAATGGCACATGCTCGCAAGTGCTTTCGTCTTCTCTTTTTGGCCTTGAGATGTCTCATCGTATGCCAAAAACCCTTCTTGCCTTCTGTCCGAGGGACTTCACTCATTCTTCACACAAGAGTGAAATATTTACCAAATTGTGAAGAAATAGTTATTTCCACTGAAAACTTTCACTGATATCGCTCCCGATTCGCTTCACTCCATGT
>CAZLKD010000140.1:0-1913 GCA_964560015.1 uncultured Candidatus Peribacteria bacterium | reverse complement strand
TCCTCATGATTTACCGATGATATAGTGGTGACGACCTCGGTCTTTTTTATCGAAATAGATAGGTTGTTTCTTGTTTCTGTATTCGTTCCATCCGAGGAGGACAGCATTTTTGTAAACAGGGAAACCACCCAGGAGTCTTTCCTTCTCTTCTGATTTTGGCATCTTCCCAGCATCGACTGGTTTTCCTCGATTTGATTCGTCGGTTGAGAGCGGTATCTCTTCGTCTTTTTCTGTGAGAAATCCATCATTTTTACCACGAGCAATATTTCAAAATTTATCAGTTTTTAGCTTTGTCCCATCTTCGGTGATGATATATTCACCATCGCGGACGTAATCGGTCATGATGATTTTTTCTTTTGGTATCTTGAGATTTGAAGGGGGTGCTACTTTTTTATATCCGAGCCAGTAGATAATCGGGGATTTGTTGTAATTTACGTCAGGGAAGTGATAGAGGGTTGTGAGCTCATCCACACTATATGAAGATGCTTTTGTGAAAAATCATGCGAGCTTGAATCGAAATGAGAGATTGTGAATTGGTTTGACCAACCAACGAAATGCACCTTCGAGAAACTGATTGTTGTCGAGCTCGTTGCAATATTCGTTCGTAAAGACGCTCGTTGAGGTGAGCATGCTGTCGATACCATTTTGTGCTCACTCTACGGTATCACTTCCGACCATGACGAGTATTGTCGCAGAAAATGCACTTTGTGCAGCACTTTCACCAACCATTTTCTGTGCTTCTTGTTCTGCTTGGTTAAATATCTTGTACGAATCACCACCTGATGCTCCAGGAGCATTGCTTCCATCGTCTTTGTTTTGTACGAAATTGGTCACTATCCATCCGAGAGGGGCGAGGAGTTTGCTCATGGATGTGAGAGAGAAGAGAAAACTTCCGCCCTGCTTGTATTTACCTTTGCTGTAGAGTCCAGCTATCTCCTTTGCCTTGTCGTTGTATTTATGAGACAGAGGTTTTGCGACGACCTGATAGACGGCAACGTCAGTTTTTTTGAGTCCACCAAAGACGTTGGTAAATGTGGTGAGAGGATCTTCTTCGAAATATTTATACGTCTTGATAGGAAAGTAAGGGTCATCCGTTTTTCGTATGCTGGTGGTCCGTACTGCAGCATGATTTCCAGTAAAGGTGATATAGTCTTTCTTATCTCGGAGGACTACCTCTGCATCAGTATAGATGGAGGTGATTGCTTGACTGATCGTTGGGAAGAGGCTTCGGTATGTGACGAGAAAGAAATAGACTTGGCCTTCTTTGTAGATAATTTCGTAGGAAATCTTTATGTAGTTGAATATCGCATTGAGAAAAGTGTACTTGAGAGAGGTGGTACTGATCTTCCAAAACGAGTTATGAACGAGGTTCATGATTCCTATCTTTTCCTTGAAGTCTTTCTTTGTCTCATGCTCTTTATCGAGTTTTGAGTCAGAACGGGGTAGGGCTACCTGGATGTAGACGAGATCACGAGAGAGGTACAGCTCAAAGAGAAACCGTGCAATCCATCGGATGACATAAAAGGCGACGATACATCCGATAATCAGATAGAACCAATGAGTGTAGCTCAATCCTGCGTGTGTGACAATCGGAGGTGTTATAGTCGGTACTATTACTGATGTGCTGGCCGGCACTCAGGGGCTAATAAAGATATTTCAAGCCATATAAGAGTATAATAATGGAATAGGCATACTCCTGCAACTCCTTTTGGCTATAAATTCACACTTTCTTTACACAAAATCAGAAAAATCAGTATAATAAACTCCGAAAAGTACAAAAGACAAAGTACAAAGTACAAAATGGAGGAATTATTATAATTCTCTCTATGCACTATGCACTTAATCTATGCACTTAATTCACTTGTTCTCGTAAAGGGGGTGACCGGTTTCTATCGGCGCCTGTGGAATCATCT
>CAZLKD010000139.1:0-1963 GCA_964560015.1 uncultured Candidatus Peribacteria bacterium | reverse complement strand
CAATACTTCTGGGACCATGACAGACCCGTCTTCATTTTGATAGTTTTCGAGGATAGCAATCAGCGCTCGTCCGCATGCGAAAGCGGTTGCATCATTTGTATGAATCAGCTCCAGTTCACCATTTTCTCTTCGGACACGTGTTTGAAGTCTCCTTGCCTGGTAATCAGTCATATAGTCTGCTGTGTGTGTCTCACGGTATTTGCCCTGTCCTGGGAGCCACGCCTCGATATCTGAGCCCTTGGCATGTGGTTTTCCGATATCAAAAGTGCATGTTTGGAGCTTTCGAGATGGGATTTTGAGCTCTTGCATGAGGTATTCTTGGATTCCGGAGAAGAGGAGGTGTTCTTCATGAGAAGTTTCCGCACAAGAGAAGCTCTCCATCTCGAGTTTGTCGAATTGGTGCATACGGATGATGCCTTCCATATCCTTTCCATACGTCCCCGCCTCACCACGGAAAGAAGTCGCATACCCGATATATCTGACAGGCATTTGAGATTCATTGAAGATTTCATTCGCATGCATAGACCCGAGCACGTGTTCTGCACTTCCCTGCAGCCAGAGGTCTTGTCCCTCGATTTTGTAGCGGTCTTCACGAGGCTCGAGACGATCCATCGCATCATACGGTTCTGTCCGAATCATATACGGCGGAAGAATGGGGGTAAATGGTTTTGAAGATACTCTAAGCCCGAGATCAGTGATAATTTTTTTGAGAATTTCTTCATTCGTGAGTGTCGACATCACCCATTGGATGAGCGCGAATTGTAGCATCACGAGATCACCCATGAGGTAAGCAAATCGAGAACCAGCAACATTGGCCGCACGCTCCTTGTCTATCCAGCCATGTATAGCCGCAATCTCAGCGTGATCGCGAGGCTTAAAGCTAAACTCTGGGATTTTTCACCATTTTTTTACTTCAAGATTCTCTTCTTCTGTATGGCCAATTGGCGTATCATCTGTTGGGATATTTGGAATCTTCTTGAGTTCTGTCATGTGCTCAGCCTCAAGAACTTCATACTCTTTTTCGAGAACTTGAAGATCTTCTTTGAGTTTTTTTGCCTGCTCAAGGATAGCAGGATCAGGCTTCCCTTTGCCCATACTTGCCGAAAGCTCGTTACGCTTCGCACGAAGAGTTTCGACTTCTTGTTGAAGTGTTTTTTTCTTGTCATCAAGGACGAGAAATGCATCAAAATCGACTTTTGCAGATTTATTTTTGATAGCAGCACGGACAATATCAGGATTTTCACGGATAAACTGGAGAGAGAGCATAAAAAAAGAGAGAAATTACTCTCTAGTATATGCCAAATACGATGGAATCAAGGCGTTTACGAAGCGAGAGTCTCGCCTACTTTACTCGTCGTATCTGTCACGACCTTATTTGCCCCTGTTTGCTCAAGTGCTTCAATGTTTCGAAGTATTAATTCCGCGGTAAGCAGAGCTCTATCAACTTGAATTTTCTGAGCCATAAGTGGCTCTTTGGAATCAGTACGAAAAAGTACACTATTTGCTAGTGTATCAAATGGAAACCATCACTCAACGATATCGCTTCCTATTTGAAGCCAAGCGCAACGAGAAGGATTTGGACCGTGAGGAAATTCAAACCTATAGGTACCATCAGGAAGAACATCGATTTGGCATTCACCTTCTTCTAAAGTCCATTTTTTCGATGGAAAAACGCCAAGAATCATCTTCATACGATCAGCAAAAGACTGCCCCTTTTGAATTATATCTTTCTTCAGTGATTCTTCCTCCATCGCTACTCGTACAATCTGAGGCAATTCTTCCCCTTGCTGAACAGCCATATCCCACGGTAACGAATTATCAACCATAATATAAAATTATAGGTATATACTACACTATAAAATATATAAATGCAAATTATTCCCTAAAATGAAGCTGAGCTACGACTGGCTCGTGATCAGAAAGGGTTTCTTTCTGTTTGACCTGACTCTTGATAAGTTGGAAG
>CAZLKD010000138.1:0-1972 GCA_964560015.1 uncultured Candidatus Peribacteria bacterium | reverse complement strand
TTTCCGCTTACGAGGATAAATTGCAGGATTTTTCATCAATCCATCTCGTGCCAGCTTTGCTCGTATCATCCCGTACATTCATCAGAACAACGTTGCTACAGATAGTCCTCATAGACCCCCAATAGCCAGCATATCACTTGGAGCAATATCTCATGTCGTGTGGTTATTTCAGAGCACATGCATAGCGTTTGTCGCTACGACACATATGGTAAAACCAATGAATCATCCCCACATCATCCTCTCATTGATCTCGTGTTCCGATCTGAAGTGTTGTCTCAGAAGAGCTTCTTGTTTTCTTGGGGTGGGCGTCGGTGTTTCTGCAGGCATAGACATAATATGCTACGATAATAGCCAAAAAACATACTTTACAAGCTCTGTAAAAAGAGCATTTTCCTCTTTTATTGAAGATACTTCATCGGATCAAACCACTGTACTAATTCTCCATTTGTAGCGACGTAGCCTCGTATATTGACAGTAGCTCACTTATGGATGCCCAGATGCAGATGTTTTCTCTCACCATTTGTCTCGGAGCTATATCATTTTCCGAGTACCCCAATCATATCACCAGTTCTTAATTCGGCATTGATATTTGCGGCTATGCTTTCGAGCTTGAGGTGGCCATAGACGACTGTTACCAGGTCTTTATCCAGTTCGCATTTTTGTACAGCCACACCTCCGTAGCCTGTTGCCCATTTTTTGAGCAGGAGAGGACCAGTACAGATCGCTTTTATCGAGATTGCTGTATCTTTTTCTGTATCAAAAGTTTCAAAATCTGTACCAGTATGATACCCACTAAATTTTTCTGGAGAAACGGGAGAATTTTTCGGTGAAACCTGGAGTCAGAAAGTTTTTTTTGTGACCCGGTCCAGCCCTTTATCGATTGGAAAATGAAATTTGTCTGCAGAGGGCGTGCTTTTTATGATAGTATCAATGGGTGAGTCTCCAGGAGCAGTGGGGTTTTGAGTACAGCTGACCTCTATGACAAGCAAGCTTGCCAATATCAAAAATACTCAGAGTGAGATTTTTCTGTATTTCCTCATAGGAGGTTTATTTGTTGCGGTTGATAAACTTCACGAGAAACAATATCAACGCAATGACGAGCAGTACGTGAATCAATCCGCCAATAGTATACGATGATACGAGTCCAAGTGCCCAGAGAATGATGAGAAGGACGGCAATGTTTTCTAACATAGAAAAGAGTTAAAATTAAAAAGATGTGACTTCATAGTCTATCACTAACTCACGGAAAGCAATGAGAAGAGAAAAGAACATAAAAAACTTATCGATTTTATCCCCTACTTTGGCATATAAACCTATAATCTTTTCGATATTCTGCGGGCAATATACTTAAACAAAATGGCAGAGAAGAACCATATCATTTTTTTTCAAATATTATTTCATTATCATCTATTTTTCACAGAACAATGAAGCTATGCCCCTGCGTGTATGATATCCTTCAAAAAGGGAATAAATGATGAGGAGCGCCATCATCTATTACAGGCTTCATGTTTTGTATGATAGGAGGGGAATTAGTGTTTTTTGGTCTTCCTCTATGGTGATAGTCTG
This sequence comes from uncultured Candidatus Peribacteria bacterium, assembly GCA_964560015.1. Lineage (GTDB taxonomy): Bacteria > Patescibacteriota > Gracilibacteria > BD1-5 > JAGOOR01 > JAGOOR01. Next base: position 406 of record CAZLKD010000138.1, on the reverse strand, counting down.
CAAAATTATTCCATAAAATATTATTTGCAATGCCCCATCAATATTTAGGAAATTCTTCTAGATGTGATTCTGAAAAAAGTAATTCATTGGTTGTCCCATGGCAGTTACTTTTCTCTAAAAAATCTGGTATAAATTGTGTCGGATTATTTGAAACATCGAGCGCAAGAAATATCCTGCTACCTATAGATGTCCGTAATTTGAGTATTGGATTTCAAGCATGCAGAAGATGAAAATCCCCATTTTCTGAAATTATTGCAGTTTCATCTCATCAATGTAGTATCCCGTTTCTGAATTGCATAAGTTTATTATAAATAATATATTATTTTGTCAAAAAACTATGAAATAATTCCAATAATAAAAAAATCTCCACCATTTCTAGTGAAGATTGATATTGTGTCATATGGTG
>CAZLKD010000137.1:0-1999 GCA_964560015.1 uncultured Candidatus Peribacteria bacterium | reverse complement strand
CCTCTCGTCAATTTTACCGACGTAATAATCAAATGGTGGGTTATAATGAAGTCCTACGAGTTCTTCGCCTCGCATCGTACCAATAATCTGATAATCAGCTTTACCTTTGAAAACAGTCTCGACGCGACTTTGTGCGAGAATAAATACTTCGTTATTACAGAGGACCTGAGCATAGGTAATATCATTGTTCACTGCAAGCGCCATATGCATCGGCATAGTCCATGGCGTCGTCGTCCATGCGAGAAATGATACAGGACGAGCAATATCTTCTGGAAGTAGAATCGGCTCTCGTACACCAGTCAAGAAATCTATCAAAGCGTACTCCATAGGATGAATCTCAGATCTGATTGGGAGTGCGTTGAGAGAGAAATATTCATATTCTGTGAAATGCTCCTCTTCGACGACCACTTTGTGCCCAACTGGAACAGTACCGCGAAAGACCTGTGCTTCAAAAATATTTCCACGATATTCTTCATATACCGTGCAATATGGTGTGAGGGCGCACGTAATTCCTGTTTCTTCGAGGAGTTCACGAGCCGCCGCTGTGTGCCTATCTTCTCATTTTTCTACGTGCCCTCCTCCAAATCTCCAGAGACCATCTTTTTTATTTTTTATCATAAGAACCTTCCCCGCTTCATCCTGTATGACTGCGGCAACGCCAGGTATGACTTCTTTGAGAGGAAATTTCACGGTAATCGCAGGATCCTGTACGTCCTGATAGCTGTCATCCATTGCGATTTCAAAATTTGAAATCGGAGTCGAGAGTTTCCAAGAATACCACGAGACACGCTTCCCTTCATAAATATATCCTTTCTCCCAGATTTGTTTGAAAACCCACATGACTGACTCCATATAGTTCTGATCCATCGTGCGGTACGCATTGTCCATATCGACCCATCGACCGATATGATCGATATACCATCCCCACTCAGATGAAGTGTCACGTGTATAATTATAACATTCATCAATAAATCCCTGGATTCCGCCTGCTGATTCCTCAATTTCTTTATTTGATTCGAGTCACATTTTCTTCTGTACTTTTTGTTCTATTGGAAGCCCGTGACAATCCCACCCCCAGACACGCTCGACGCGTTTTCCGAGCATGGTCTGATATCGTGGTACGACGTCTTTGATAATCGAAGAAAGAAGTGACCCGTAGTGTGGAGTCCCGGTGATAAAAGGAGGACCATCGTAAAATCGATACGGATTCTCAGCAGGGCGAGATTCGACTGATTTTTCAAACGTTTTATTTTCCTTCCAGTATTGGAGGATAGATTCTTCGAGTTTTGAGAACTCGGGTTTTCATTTTGGGAGATTGAACATAAATTATTTTCCAATAGTAGCTAAAAATTCTCTCATATCTGCAAGATTTCGTGAAATATAATGATGCATATCGTGAGTAAAAGTCTCAGGGAATTCTTTCATTTCTTGCAAGAGATCATCAAGCGTGTAATAAAGGATTCCTTTTGCTTCGCGATCAATATTTTTCACTTTACCACCATAGACTCCGAAAAACAAGTGAGTCCTATTTCCAATACCTATAGACTTACCATTGATGATTTTTGGTATGACAACATCATATGTGCCTACATATTCAAGTATAGCCGTCGTGGTAAGATAAGTTTCAAGAGTTCTATACGTCTTGAGGAAATCAATTTTGTTATTGAGGACCATTGATGGAGTTTGCAACTCTTGAACTGTTTCAATCATTGCAGTGAGACTCGGCGTATCTCCACAACGAACATGCCCACCCATAGATTTATCAAGGAGATTTGCATTATGCTTTTTCTCTCGAGAACGTTTTTGAACGATAAGTTCACCGTGCTCGGTAAAGAGAAATACGTTGACCACTTCGACATATTTATTCGTCAGCTTTCCTGATTCTGCCAGAGCTATCTGCTCAGCATAGAAGTCGTCACGATCCATCGGGATTAATTGTTCCTGGTGGTCAAATGAGTAGGTATTGATGATTTCAGCCATAAAAAAACACACAAAATAA
>CAZLKD010000136.1:0-2024 GCA_964560015.1 uncultured Candidatus Peribacteria bacterium | reverse complement strand
TTTCTGTAGCACAGGATTAGATTGAATCATAGAAAATTAATTTACGTTGATAGAAAAATTATACATACCCATACTACAAGTTCATGCAATTTTTTCACCAGATTTCGGAGTTCCGAGATCAATCTCTGTTTCTCCAGTTGTAGGGAGTTTATCACGGTAACCAACTGATCGGATGACGAGAGATGATGAGCAATCATACGCTCCATTTGTTTTCATGATAAGTTTCGTTGGTATACCTCATTGTATAGTTGATGTTCGGGGAGTGTAGCCACCCTTAGCAGTCAATGCGACATATTGTACACCATTTTTCACAGAAACATTTGAGTTACCTCCGCCACTTGCAGGGCTCGCAGGAGCCATATCTCAGAAAATCATAAATGCCCCAATAACGGCTATGAGAGCAACACCAATCCAAGGAATAAAAGCTTTGTTCATATAAAAAATAATTAGAGGTTAATAATTGGAGAAATAATACCCATTCCTGCTAATCCTGCAAGGAGTGCGAAAATTCCCAGTCATAGAACAACAACGCCGGCTGATTTGAAAAAAAGTGGCGAATAGGATGATTGTGAAAAACTGTTTGTACCAAATGAGAGAAGTGCTAGGACTGGAAAAGTACCAAGAGCAAATCAGAGCATGATGAGCCCTCCTGTGAGAAACGAACCACTCGAAAGTGCTGCAATCTGCATCGACTGAGTAAAACCACACGGAAGAAAAAAAGTACCTACACCAATAATGATGGGAGTGAAGGTTTTATGTTCCATTTTCTTGAACATCTGAAAAATGCCTGCAGGGAGAGTGATTTTACTCTGACGGAAAATTCCAACGAGATCAGCTCCGAGGAGTATCATGACGAGCGCAGCGAATAGACCGAGCATGCTCGTGAAGAGTGGGTTGATATCGATAGTCTGTCAGAGAGCTCCGAGGAGTCATCCGAGAAGCCCAAATCAGAGAATTCTCGCGGCATGAAAGAGCATTATGTTTCTCGTATCACTGACATTATCTTGAGAGGCTTTTGCTGTGAGCGAGAGGACGAGACCGCCGACAACAGCGAGACAGCTCGATACAGAAGCGATGAGACCAATGATAAGACTCGTCACAGGCGTCACTCAGCCACCAATACCGAAGTTGAGTATGCCCGATTTCTGCAGAATGAAAAATACACCCAAAAATATGAGTCCGATTGGAATTGCCTGCCAAATCACTCAGCTCTTTTTTTCGGCAATTATTTTTTCTTCTGAAAGTCTGTAACCATGCTGCGCTATTTTTTCATTCAAGTTTTCTATAAGCTTTTGATTGTTACCTGCCTCTGTCTCAAATGTCACTGTCTCATTTTTGAGATCAACCGTTGCATCTTGCACATCAGCTTGTTCATTCAATATATCCTCAACTAGTATCTTACAAGACTTACAGTGCATACCATTAATGTGGAGTAAACATGTTTTCATATTAGAGTTTTTTAGTTTTTATACGAAGTGAATTGCCAACGACAGAAACACTTGAAAATGCCATAGCGAGTCATGCAAAAATAGGATTGAGAATCCAACCAAAGAGAGGATAGAAGAGTCCTGCAGCAAGGGGTATGCCTATGAGATTGTAGATGAAAGCCCAGAAGAGATTTTGTTTGATGCCCTGCATGGTAATTTTTGATAGCCGGATAGCCTTCACTATTTTTGTGATATCACCATGAAGTATGGCAATCCCGGCACTTTCAATAGCGACATCAGTACCAGTTGCCATCGCAATTCCAACATCTGATTGTGCCAGAGCTGGGGCATCATTGACGCCATCGCCAACCATAGCAACAATATGATTTTCTGCCTGTAGCTCACGGATTTTCATGAGTTTATCCTCTGGAGATACTTCAGCAAATATACTTTCAATTCCAACTATTTTTCCGATATACTGAGCTGTATTTTTTGCATCACCCGTCATCATGATGATTTTTATGCCCAGTTTTTTGAGCTGAATGATAGATTCTTTTGCTTCTCATTTTAATGCATCTGCCACAGTAATAATAGCGA
>CAZLKD010000135.1:0-2060 GCA_964560015.1 uncultured Candidatus Peribacteria bacterium | reverse complement strand
CAGTCCACAAATGCCAGCAAAACAAGACGCAGACTATATTGCTTGGAAGATATGGTTTGAAAAACTGTTTCCATTCCTACAGCCAGAAAATGTCATACTTATTGGTTCATCTTTGGGCACCATTTTTCTCTCAAAGTACCTTTCTGAAAATATATTTCCCAGAACAATTCAATCACTCCATCTTGTTTGATCCGTATTTGATGGCGAAGGAATTGAAGTTGAGGATATTGGTAATTTTGCACTTCAAGCAGAGAAAATTCAAAATATAGATAAACAAGTAAAAGATATCCATTTCTATCACTCTCGAGATGACGATGTCTGCCCTTGGCATCAAGTAGAAAAATATATGTCATATTTTTGACAGGCACAACTTCATGAATTTACTGATAGAGGACACTTTTGGCAGCCAGAGTTTCCTGAACTCCTCGAGCAAATACAAAAAGAAATCTCATAATTCTTAATTCGTAATTGATAATTTATGTTCCCTCTCCCCAAATGAAAACCCGAGTTCTCGAAACTCGAAGAATCTATCCTCCAGTACTGGAAGGAAAATAAAACTTTTGAAAAATCAGTCGAATCTCGACCTGCCGAGAATCCGTATCGATTTTACGATGGTCCTCCATTTATCACTGGGACTCCCCATTATGGGAGCTTGTTGTCTTCTATAATTAAGGATGTCGTGCCTCGCTATCAGACCATGCTCGGAAAACGTGTGGAGCGTGTGTGGGGATGGGATTGTCATGGGCTTCCTATTGAGCAAAAAGTACAAAAGAAAATGTGACTTGAGTCAAACAAAGAAATCGAGGAATCAGCAGGAGGCATTCAATGATTTATTGATGAATGTTACAACTACACACGAGACACTTCATCAGAGTGGAGCTGGTATATCGATCATATCGGTCGATGGGTCGATATGGACAATGCGTACCGCACGATGGATCAAAACTACATGGAATCAGTGATGTGGGTCTTCAAACAAATCTGGGAGAAGGGCTATATCTACGAAGGGAAGCGTGTCTCATGGTATTCTTGGAAACTCTCGACGCCGATTTCAAACTTTGAAATCGCGATGGATGACAGCTATCAAGACGTCCAGGATCCTGCTATTACGGTGAAATTTCCGATTCTGAATGCAGAGAAAATCCACGCTTCTTATCCTGTTTCATTTCTTGCTTGGACGACGACACCATGGACGATCCCGATGCATATGGCACTGGCGGTGAATAATGATATCACCTATGCTCAAGTACTCTCATATGATGAAGTATATATACTCGCTCAGAGTCGTGTTGAGACAGTCTTCAAAGGAAAATGAGATTATCAGCTGATTGGTACGATGAGTGGTGCAGAGCTTGTCAGACTTCACTACCAGCCACCGTTTGATTTCTACGCCCAGAAAATCGATGAGAAAAATTTCCGTGTCTATCATGCTGATTTTGTGACAGACACTGACGGTACTGGTATTGCACACGAAGCCCCAGAGTTTGGTGATGTGGATTTCCAGCTTGCGAAAGCAGAGTGAATCAATATCACGAGTGCTATCGATGAAGCAGGAAAATATACAGCCCAAATCCCAGACTACCAAGGACAACTCTATCTGGATTGCATAGAACCAATCACTGAAAGACTTAAACTCGAAGGAAAACTCTTCAAAAAAGAATCCATCACCCACCGCGTCCCATACTGTCCGCGCAGCAATACACCGTTGATCCAGAAAGCACAGAAATCGTGGTTTATCGATATCCAGAGAATCAAATCAGAATTGATTGCGCAAAATGAATCGATTAATTGGTTTCCAGACCATTTCAAACACGGCCGGTTTTTGAAGTCGCTCGAATCCGCTCCGGACTGGTGTATTTCTCGTTCCAGGTTTTGGGGAACGCCGATGCCAGTATGGCAAAGTGCTGATGGAAGTGAAAGAATTGTCATTGATTCCCGTGAAGAACTCTATGAGAGAAATAAACCACTCGGTCAGATTACAAAATTTATCTTTGTTCGACACGCAGAAAGCGAAGGGAATGTTGGCAAATTTTTCGCTAAACCAGAAACCCCTCTCACAG
>CAZLKD010000134.1:1758-2143 GCA_964560015.1 uncultured Candidatus Peribacteria bacterium | reverse complement strand
CAGAATGTATAAAGAGTGAAAAAATCACTTTAGTAAGAGCAAAAGCTGTCACACTTGCACCAAGAAAAATACCTGACCAGAGAAAGAAACTTTGCATAGAGGCATTGTAGGGAATTTTTGATGAGCGCAAATAGCTACGGATATTTGACCCGAGAACCATAATATGGTTTACTGGTAAAGAAATAACTATTATAAACTATTAATTTATGTCTCTTTTTCGTAAAAAACTCACCTTCCTCCTCATAGTAGTAGGACTTGCATGAGCAATAGTGTGGCAAGTAAGTTGAGTAGATAAGACGAGCTATGAAGCGCGATTTACTCGGGCTATGAAACTCATGGAGGGATTACAGTCTCGTGCAATACCTGTAGCTTTTACAGAAGATGA
>CAZLKD010000134.1:0-1748 GCA_964560015.1 uncultured Candidatus Peribacteria bacterium | reverse complement strand
GAATGAGTGTATCAGGATTCTCTGGTACGACTGCCAAATGTGACCGCCTTTCGTAATACAGATAAGGGGAAATTGATTGATGTTTTGAAGGCAAATAGTTTTAGTGGTGGTGGCACTAATGGTCTCAATACGACTGGAGAAAATATACTTACTAAATCACTGGGAAGAGTGGATGAATTCAAGGCATACTTAGGTGCAGGGTTTGCGAGTGATATCGGTATCACAAATACTACTGGAGCTGCTCTCATCAAAAAACATGCTCAGTCAATTAATACACTCACGAATGATGTTCGTCTCACTATGTTGTACATCTCATGGTATGAGGCACTCCGAGGGACACTCTGTACCACAGATGATGTCAATAATGACATATATACTCTGGGCACTCTCTCATTTAAATATGGTGCTACTACGGCTCTCGTAGATTCTTGTAGTGATAATAATATTACACTAAAACAACATAGATGTGTACTGGGGCAATACAAAGATGAAACAAATTATACCACAACAACTACTTGTGCGAATGGATGTAGTAATGGTGCATGTATTCGAGAGAGTCAGAGTGGGTTTGTTCTCGCAGGAACAGATACAACAACAGTAGGAGAAACATATTCACTTGATGTGAAGGCAACGAATGCAAGTGGTCAGACAGATACCGGATACAGTGGGACATTCTTTGTTATCATCGATGGTGATGATGATGCCATCTTCCCTACTGGAGCATTGACTATGAGCGGTACAGGGATGAAGACAGTACGAGGAATCAAGTTCTCACAAGAAGGTATTATGACTATTACGGTGAGAAGTACTGATGGATACGAGGCATCGAAGACGGTGGTGGTGGGAACAGATGCAACAAAAAATTTATGAATTACATGTCGTGAAATCGATGGAGATCTTCAACTCGAGTACAGCAATGGTAGTACTAACTTTGAATGAAGAATACTAGCACTGGGACAGGCAGATCCAAATATTTCTCGATTCGAAGTAGAATACACTCAAACAGAAATAACTTTTAGAGCTGATATGTATGTCGATGGCACCCCTATAGCCTGTCCTGCAGTAACTCTTCCAAATGAAGAGGGAAACTCCGAAGCACCTCTCGAAACTTGTGAACAGATTTTACAAGACTTACGGGATGAATGACAAAATACTAACGGAATAAACTGTACAGGGGAGCATTCTTACTCTGTAGAAAAAGCTAATAATTAATCTTAATATGCAAAAAATACAACTCAAAAAGATTCTTATTTTTTCAGTGATAATTCTGATCATAGCAACACTTCTCTGAGTATTGAATTTGAATATTTCAAGCCTCAAATCAAATGTTATAAATGATTGTTCAGCTGAACAATCAGCCGTAAATGCGCTTCAGAGTGAAATTCAATGATACCAGGACGATATAGACGTATATAATGACGATATAGGTATCGATTATGAAGACTTGCGCGAAGAGCAAAAGGCTCTCGATGAATTGTATGATGAATATACGGCTGAGACTGATCCAGATGAAAAAGCATCATTGAAAAAAAATTGGCAAGAAGCTAATCAAGAATTCCAAAAATCACAAACATCCAGCACTGCCTATAGACTCCAAAAACAAGCCGGAATAACTGCGTCCGAAGACCTCATGAAGGAAGCTCAAAAAAAATTAAGTGAAGCTGAGAAAGCGCTCAAAGAATGTGAAGATAAGTTGAATGATAGTGTAACTGATACTACTTCAGGGACTGGAACTGATACTACTTCAG
>CAZLKD010000133.1:0-2162 GCA_964560015.1 uncultured Candidatus Peribacteria bacterium | reverse complement strand
AAAAAGCGCTCAATTGAGCGCTTGTTGATAGATATGAAATGCGTGACGGGCCGCAGAGTTTTATGCGGTCTTCCCGGTCAGTGTCATCCAGGTGATCAAAGTAAATTTTGAATCATCTTGGTTCGTATTTTAGAATGTTTTATTATTCTGTCAAATATATTCAATATTTTTAATTTCGATACATAGAGTTCCTTTGTACTTTTTCTGCAAAAAGTACCGGAGAAGTGAGTGAATCTCACTTTGAGTAGACTGAAATACAATGAATCATTTAGGGGGGCCAAAACTCGCTATGTACCACGTTCATCAGGAAATCTGTTTTCATCCCACTTAAACAGTTTGCCCCTTAAAAATCCGTCTCTGCTTTGCTTGAGTATTTATGAAGAAAATTTAGCTTACCATCTTCTGTCGCCTGTATTGCGATTCTTATTTGGAGACACACTTGGCTTTTGTGAACTTTGAAATTTGTTTCTCGGTGGACGCTGCTGCTGCACTTTTTTTACAACGACATGATTCCTCAGAGGGAAAGGATGATTATCGACGACCGGAATAGTTTTTCCTATGAGTTTTTGTATATCTCCGAGGTATTCTTTTTCTTCTGCATCACAGAAAGCGATAGCGATTCATTTTGCTCCAGCACGACCTGTACGACCGATACGGTGTACATACGATTCAGGAATATTAGGTAACTCAAAATTGACGACGTGCGTGAGCTCATCGATATCGATACCACGTGCGGCGATATCTGTAGCGACGAGGACTCGAGTGGTTTTTGATTTGAAATTACTCAGTGCGAGCTGACGAGCATTTTGAGATTTATTACCATGAATCGCTTGAGCGTTAACGCCTATTTTTATCAAATCCTTGACGACTTTGTCCGCTCCGTGTTTTGTCCGAGTGAAGACGAGAATACGCTCGATATTTTTGTCCTTGAGGACTTCTGCGAGGAGATGTTTCTTATTTTCTTTGTCGACGAAATAGACAACTTGGTTGATGGTGTTTGCCGTGCTCGAAACGGGTGTGACTTCGACTTTTGCAGGATTGGTGAGAATAGACTTTGAGAGTTCGACAATAGCTGCTGGCATTGTTGCTGAAAAAAACAATGATTGACGCCGAGATGGGAGTTTCGCTATCACTTTTTTTACATCGTGCACAAATCCCATATCGAGCATACGATCAGCTTCATCGAGGACGAAGAATTGTATATGTCGGAGGTCTACATATCACTGATTCATGAGATCGAGGAGTCTTCCAGGAGTCGCTATCAAAATATCAAACCCATGTCTCAGCGCATCGACCTGAGCCTGTTGTCCGACCCCGCCGAAAATAACTTTGTTATAGAGTTTTATATTTTTCCCGTAATTTGTGAAACTCTCACCGATCTGTATCGCGAGTTCTCGAGTGGGGGTGAGAATGAGCGTTCTGATGAGGCGTTTGCCAGCAGGGAGACGACGGTCTTCATCGAGCAATTGTATTATAGGGAGAGCAAAAGCTGCCGTTTTCCCAGTACCAGTCTGTGCGACACCGAGGAGGTCTCTTCTCTGAAGAAGGATGGGGATAGCCTTTGCTTGGATTGGTGTTGGTGTTGTGTATCCCTCAGATTTTAATGCAGCGAGTATAGCAGGAGAGAGGCCGAGTTGAAGAAATGACATAAAATTTGTAACAGAAATATGTGAGGATAGTATACTTCTTTGCTTCTATAACTCCATAAGTAATGCAACGAAGCTCCGAAGTATTATACAAATAGAGAATTGGAGCGAAGGTGTATATTTTTTTATGCATAAAGCACAAATGATAATTTATCCAACAGCGACTCCGACGACGCTTCCAATTCCAAAAGTGATAGCAGCGGCAGCGAGACCAAAGATCATCTGTCTGAAACCAGAGTACCAGACATTTTTACCAGTGAAGAGCGTAATAGCTGCGCCAATGATAAATAATCCCACTGCACTTGCTGCAACACTTGTGATAATAGCAGTCGTGCCGCTCAGAAACATAAATGGTGCAACTGGGATGACAGCTCCAATGGAGAAAAGAATAAACGAATAAATCGCAGCTTCCCAGGCAGACCCCCTCAGCTCTTCGCTATTGATACCGAGTTCTTCTCGTACGAGGACCTCATGAGCATGCTCAGTGTCTTTTATGACTTCTTCTGCCATCTTGTG
>CAZLKD010000132.1:0-2248 GCA_964560015.1 uncultured Candidatus Peribacteria bacterium | reverse complement strand
ACGAAAAAGAACGCGAACATGTCACAGAGGAAATTATTCTCGAAGAGGGGGTACATTAGGTTTTCCTATGAATCTTTCCCGTGAGGTGGCTATAATTTTGACATATAAAAAATTGTATTATATTGTAGATTATGAGTTTTGATTTTGCAGCTGCTCTGGGGGGTAAGTTTCCTGGAGGATTGCCACCCAAACTACAACCTCTTCCACTTGGTATCGTGAGGGACCCTTTTGATATAGAAGAAAGTGCTCTCACCAAAGCATTTTGATTTAATTTATCAAAAATGGACAAGGCTCTCAAGCGAGAGGACATTCTTGTTCAGGGAAGTGACCTCGACTATTTTCGAACATGAAAAGCAAAAGAGTTCTGACAAGGGGTGCATGGAGGATTTTCAAAATTTATAGAGCACTTTCGTCAACATGGTTGGCAGGAGTTTTTAGACCTTCTCAAAATATGGAATCGGTATGCTTCACATCTTCCAAAAGAGGCTACCTCGCTACCACAGGAAGCCGATTTTGTACAAGCATTTCGCCGATTTAGAGGAAAGTTCACCAGCGTTTCGCCGGATTTTTTTATTATCATTTTTGATACCTTCGCTCCTGAATTTATAGTAAGTCTTATCTCTGATAGAGCACCTCAGGTTGATAGGAGATCTCTGGTCGAGTCTATCGTGATGTGAATTGTTATCGGTCTCACCGATGAGGAGATGTCATATTGTATCCAGAGCATACCTACTTTTCTCAAGAATTTTCATGTAGATTTATCCACGCGATCTTTATTAAAAAAATCGACAGAAAATAAAGTCCCCAGCATGGTTCATATGTGGCGAGTACTTCTCCGAGGTATTCATACGCGAAAAAATATGCAGTTTTTTATCCAACACTCTGACATGAAGATGCTCAATGCCATAACTAAAGCGGATTTTACTCGTCCGCTTCCAGCCGGTATCTATGAAGCGAGCGCTGAGACTCTCTGAGTATGACATAGTTATCATGTATATCTGGATGTTGCTCGGAATGAAGATGCCAAGAAATTTGCGAGTAAATTTTTCACTGTAGGTGCTGATGTGGGGAGAGAAAACGTTCGTATATTTATTATTCCAACAGAGTTTTGTCCCAATACGTCTGTTTGAAGAAAAGTTCTACCACTTGAAAGAGGTAAGCTTCATGCCCTCCTCGAATCAGGAGATCTATGATCTGGAGAGGCATTATTTGAACTTTCTAAAGATAAGAACAAATATGTCGTGACGACGAGCTCGATACTAACAAGCAATGAGAAATTATGATTTCGTTCTTTTCTGGAGTACAAGATGTTTCTTGATAGGCTCTTTGTATTTTGTCGAAATGCCATACTGGATCCTACTGAGCGTATTGTCGAATTGATAGATAAAGATGATGCTGTGCCATCCACGAAACTACGTCAAACGCCAGAAAGTAAAGACAGTTCAGTTATCATGCCATTTACTTTTCCTGTCAATGGTTTGACAGAGCGATCATCAGGCACCGTTGCCTATGACGTAAGGCTTCAGGTACGTAATGCGACACTTGGTTGGCCAGTAGTCCTACCGAGTGGACATCTTCCGCTTCGGGAGACACTCATGAGAAATCAATCGTTTTTCCCGACGTTCCCAGGGGCGCCTGTGGTCAGCGTTGGACTCTATCATACTTTTACCAGTGCAGAAGGCCGTATATTGCGAGAGTCCAGTGTTGTATGGCCGATGACTGATGTGGCCTCTGATCTCGGTTTTTATCTCTCGTTTGTGCAGTCGATATTGGGCGGAATAGAATATATCTTGTTGCACGACTCTCACCGAAAAGACATTGCCGATGGTTTGAAACAACTGGCTCAGGATATTCAAGAAAAGATGACCTCGTTTGTTGCTGATTATGAGCCAGAAGATGATCAACAAGATGAACAGAAAAAAAGAAATGAAGCATTTGCATCAGAGATCAGAGAGACACTTCGTGTATTTAATATTCTCTCGCCTACTCTACAGCTTCGCTCGAAAACCCATGCATTACCAGAGGATATGGACAGAGAGGTGCTACAATACTCACCTCAGAGATTGATAAACATCTGATGAGTACTTCAGCATGAGCCTCTTCATGCTTCGGAGAGTAATGAGGAGAAATTGATGATGGTAGAGATTCCACTTAGAAAATAACATCATTTTAATTCGTATTTTTGTCTTATCATTTCCGCTTACGAGGATAAATTGCAGGATTTTTCATCAATCCATCTCGTGCCAGC
>CAZLKD010000131.1:0-2253 GCA_964560015.1 uncultured Candidatus Peribacteria bacterium | reverse complement strand
GTAAACGCCTCCTCGTCGTCGATGAAGCCTGGAATATCATGCAGTACAAGGACAGCGGACAATTCCTCCATGGTCTCGTCAAGCGTGCACGTAAATACCATCTCGGTGTGACAACTATCACACAAGATGTCGAAGACTTCATCAATAACGAACACGGAAAAGCCATCGTGAGCAACTCCTCACTCCAGCTCCTCATGAAACAATCGCCTTCTTCGATCGATGCGATGCAAAATGTATTTAAACTGACAGAACAAGAAAAATACATCCTCCTCAATGCTCCCGTCGGACAAGGACTCTTCTTTGCCGGTACAGAGCACGTCGGTATTCAAATACTTGCAAGTTACTTTGAAGAGAAAGTGATTACTACTGGTCTTTAATTACATATTTTACAAGTACATAGTGCATAGAAACAGTGCATACAGTGGTTTGTTTTACTATGAAAATTCCCTGAATAAGAAATTCATCTGTATGCACTATGTACTGTTTCTATGCACTATCATGCTAATTTTGAGCTTTTCCACTTCTCTGGCTCAAATGGTGGAATGATGATAATTTTTGGATGGAGATTATGTACCTTGAGATACGCTTCAAGTTTTTCATCATTAAATGATCTCTGATCATACCCGAAGCAGAGAATATCTGGTTTTTTCTCCAGAATAACTGAATAGTGATCTGTGAATGAGCCCAAAATGGCTTCGTCAACATGTTCACAATCTTGAACTTTTTCTAGGCGAAGTTTCTCATCCTCTCGAGGCTTTTTACCCTTTATGCGTTCAACAGTAGAGTCACGGGCAATAACAGTAATGAGATATCCCCCAATCTTCTTAGCTTCAGAAAGATAGTAGAGATGACCAGGATGCAGGAGGTCAAAAGTCCCAAACGTCATGACTTTTTTCATACAGCGAGAAGAGTCTCGTAATTCGTAATTGAATAATTGATTATTTTTCTATTTCTTGGTTATATCCATACCGGCAACGTGTTTTTTCTCATCATGTTTTTGTTTTTTCTCTGATGCGCGAAACTCGGCATCCAATCGGAAAAATTCATCTTCAAAGACTTGCTCAAAGAGAGTTTTCTGAGGTCGAAGAAGGAGATATAAAAATATGCCCAATGGAGTCAGAAAAAGCACCATGACGATACTCATCACCTGAAAAAATATAGATCGTGTACGATTCGTGATATCTCTAACCACCCATACAACAATACAGAACCAGACAATGAAAAAATAGATAATGACTGATCTGACGATGATATCAGGATTGAGCCATTGAAGCAAATTTGAGTTGAAGAATTCATTCATACTAGGATTATAGAGAAAATACTTTACAGACAAATTTTTTTCGTAGAATAAGGTCTCAATGAAGTGACCACATCACAACATTGCCGAAAAGTGACGAAACACCATACATTTTCTATTCCCCGTTTTCTAATCCCCTGTTCAGGGGATTTTTTTTAACTTATTTTTTATGGCAAGAATGCTACCACCGAGTGAAAAAGAATTACGATTATGGGGACTATTCGACTGAAATGATAATAAGGCAGGATGAATTACTAAAGAGGAATACGCTGAATCGCGCAGACTAAATGAAGCGCTCTATTGAGAAAATGGAACTACCTCCTGAAATACCTCACAAGTTACTCATGATTACTCCCAGAGGATGGTAGATCTCCTTATGATGATGTCTTAGACTGGTTTTTCCTCCACTCAGCTATCTTCTTGTGATCTCCAGACAAGAGAACTTCAGGCACTTTGTATCCTATAAAATCAGCAGGACGTGTATACTGAGGATATTCTGGTTTTCCGTCGAGCGCTTCTGAGAAAGATTCTTCATGGAGAGATTTATCGTTGCCAACAACTCCCGGTATGAGCCGAACGAGAGCATCCAGAAAAACCATAGTCGCCAACTCCCCACTGCTCACCACGAAATCCCCGATTGAATACTCTTCAAATGTAAACATCTCAAATACGCGGTGATCAACGCCTTCATAGTGGCCACAGAGGATGATACATTCTTGGCCTTGAAGTTCTCGCGAGAGTTGTTCAATTTTTGGCTGTCGAAGTCTCTCACCACGAGGTCAGAGATATATTTTTCGCACTCCCCCGTCATTCCAGCCAAGTTCTGAGCTTGTCGAAGAACGCGAGGTGGAATCCATCGCCGACCTTTTTATTTTTTCTTCAATAGAAGTAATTGCTCGATACATCGGTTCTATTTCTATGAGAGCACCTGCTCCCCCACCATACGGTTTATCATC
>CAZLKD010000130.1:0-2268 GCA_964560015.1 uncultured Candidatus Peribacteria bacterium | reverse complement strand
GAACGTGAATAGCTATGGCAAAGAAACACGAAAAGCATTATGGAATTCTGAAGAATTGAAATGGGTAACCTCCTTTGTAAAGGAGGTGTCTGAGCAGAGCGAAGACGGAGGATTTTCCCCCGAAGGTCATATTCCTTACCGTGATGATTTGAAAGAAAAAGCAAAGGAACTTAGAAAAAATATGACGGGTCCTGAAAAAAATTTGTGGTATAATGTTCTTCGTAAAAATCAGATTGAAGGATATAGATTTTTAAGACAAAAGCCTTTACTGAGCTACATTGTAGATTTTTATTGTGAAGAACTGAAATTAGCCATTGAGCTTGATGGTTTTTCTCATCATTGAAATGAAAAATATGACACTGAAAGAACAAATGACCTAGAATGAGTTTGAGTTCGAGTGGTTCGTTTTTTAAATGACGAAATCCTATATAATTTGGATAGCGTAACAGATCAATTAATCAAAATTATTGAAAAACAAAAATCCTCAGTCATTCCTTCGTCATGACAGCTCCTTTACAAAGGAGCTTCCCAGAAGACTCCATTTAGAGAACTTCTTGAACAGTTGAATGAAATTCCGTGACTCGACAGAATTCGTTTCACGTCGTCCAATCCCCATGACATGACTCGAGATATTCTCGATGCTCATTTCGACCTGGAAAAATGTTGTCACTACCTTCATTTCGCTCTTCAATCGGGTGATAATGATTTACTCAAAAAAATGAATCGTAAACATACGTATGATGACTTCAAATCCCAAGTAGAGTATCTTCGTTCTCGAGATCCTCTGTTTGGCATTTCAACGGATATAATTGTCGGGTTTCCTGGAGAAACAGACGAGCAATTTGAGAATACTATAAAGGCTTTCAGAGAGTGTGAATTTGATTATGCGTATATTGCCCGCTATTCACCGCGAAAACAAACCTATGCCGCGAAGATGCCATGACACATACCAGCAGAAATAAAAGCCCAGCGTTGGGATCGGCTGAATACACTTATGTATGAAGTTATTCAAAAACGGAATCAGATGATGATTGGTCGAGAAGAAGTGATTTTGGTCTCAAAAATTGACGAAGAAGATGGAACTATTTCAGGTAGAACTCGAAATTTCCGGGAAGTATTTCTTCCGAAAGATGAAAATATAAAACTGTGAGATCTTATTCCCGTGAAGATAGTCGAGCTGGATAGATGGGTACTGAGAGGTCAGACTCTTTAGCTCCTGTCATTCCCGCGAAGGCGGGAATCCAGGCCAGTAAGATTTTTCTCGTACTTTTTGTAAAAAAAGTACCAAAATTACCGGGAACAAATAAACTCGCTATAGACTATTTTCATCATATATCTGTTTTCATCCCGCTCAGACAGTATTTGTTCCCGGACCCTCGTTTCTGTTTTTTAATCTTCTTATCTGTATATTTTCTCCCATGAAAACAATTCTTATCGGTTACGGCAATGTCTGAAAAACACTTCATGAAGTCTTGGGAGAAAATGGAATTGAGGTTGATTTGATTGTTCGCCAGTCTGGTATTTTCTCATCAAATGGAGAAAAGGTAGATACAATCGACAACTTCGACACACACGTCGACAAATACACGGTTGCGTATATTTCTGTGCCAAGTGACGCTGATGCTTCGAAACATTTATCCTACTATCTGAGCGTTCTCGAAAAAGGAGGATCGGTGATTACCTGTGAAAAATCGGTCTTGGCTCATTACTGGCACATTCTGAAACCTTATAGAAATCGCCTCTGGTATTCTGCAACCGTTGGTGGTAACTCTGGTATACTTCCAGAGTTTCATCGCTACGAAGGGAAGATTCATGACGTAAAATCAGTGATTAATGGCACTCTGAATATTATTTCAGAACAATCTGCTCTTGGAAAGACGGAAGTAGAGCTTTATGAGTTGGTTACCACATGAGGTTTTGCAGAGCCAGGTGCGAAGAATTTTCAAGAAGTGATAGATCTCGAAATGCAGGATGTGCTCTACAAGGCTGTGATTTTTGCTAATCATTCAGGTCTCTATCATGATGTCGTGACGGTTTCTGATATTATTCTTGAACCATTTAAGTCTGGTGCTCGATGCATGCTCGTCGCTGACAAGCATCATATTCGAGCATGATTTATGTATGATGATGATACTTCGTGGTTTCCTACTGGCATCAACAATGTACTCCTCATCAATGGACAAAAGATTGTTGAATGACCTGGCGCAGGAGCAAGAGCGACTGCGGAGAGGATGTATGCGGACGGTGCACATTTGACTTAGTTTGAAT
>CAZLKD010000129.1:0-2314 GCA_964560015.1 uncultured Candidatus Peribacteria bacterium | reverse complement strand
CCCTATGGACTGTTCAAAAAACTGCGAATCATGCCTTATGCCATTTGCAAAAGATACGGGTGTTCGAGAAAATCCTCGCTATTGTAGTCTCTGTTTCAAGAATGGAAAACTCTGCTACGAAGGCAACGATGTGAAAGAATTTCAGAAAGTATGTTTTGAGTCTATGCGTTCTCATGGAACACCGTGGGTTCTCGCAAAATTCTACACTTTTATGATTCGTTTTGCTCCTCGTTGGAAAAAATAAAAAACATGAAAAAAAATCTCACTCTATTTTCTTGCGTCTTGGTGCTCATAATTACGGGGTATTTCGCTGTACTTCATTTTTCACGCACAAATATTCAGTCACCTATAGATTCAGCGCCAAAACAAGTGACTCTCTCTGGAACGTATGTCTGTTTACCATATATTGATACGACGAAATCTTCGGAAGAATGTGTCTTTGGTCTCAAGACAGACGGTGGTGAGTATTATATGGTAAACTTTGGTCAATCCGGTACAGCCATGGAAGCATTTCAAAATGGTGAACATATTGTGGCTCAAGGTTTCGTAGTCCCAAAAGAAGCGCTCAGTACTGATCATTGGGCCCCCTACAATATGAAGTGAATATTCACCATCACCTCAAAAATTTAATATAATTATTTCTTATTTTTCCTCTATTGCAAAAATCACCCCTTTTCTCTGGTTTGACACGCAAGCTCTCGAAGCTGCAAAATTTTACACGTCGATTTTCCCGAATTCCAAAATTCACGGACAAGAACAATTCGAAAATAGTGGACCAGATGAGAATCAGACAGTCCAGATTGTTTCATTCAGTTTAAACGGTCTCGAGATGCAAGCTATGAATGCTGGGCCACTCTTCAAATTCAATCCTTCCATCTCATTTTTTGTAAAATGCAAAACACGGGAAGAAGTCGATATGATATATAACAAACTCATAGAAGGAGGTAGCGCATTGATGGCACTCGGAAAATACGACTGGAGCGAGCACTATGGTTGGGTGGCTGATAGATTTGGACTGACATGGCAAATCATGCTCCAGGAAAGCGAAATAGTGACACCTATTACACCATGTCTCCTGTTTACGAAAGACCATTTTGGCAAAGCAGAGAAAGCTCTCAACCTCTATACTTCTCTTTTCCAAAATTCATCGATTGATACCTGCCAGAAATATCCTGACGGCCCCTTTGAATGAAAAATTCTCTACTCAGAATGTACGCTCGATGGTTCACGTCTCATCCTCATGGATGGACCAGGAACGCATGAATTCGCCTTCAATGAAGCCGTGTCTCTCATGGTCGATTGCGCCGATCAATCAGAAGTCGATCATTTCTGGAATGGACTTATCGCTGATGAAGGAGCTGAATCACAATGTGGTTGGCTCATCGATACTGCAGGAATTTCTTGGCAAATAGTTCCCAAAGCTCTCGGTGAGTGCTTCGCACGAGACACGACAGGTAATGTCATGAAGGCTATGCTCAGTATGAAAAAGCTTATCGTCAGTGAACTCGAAGCAGCTTGTAAATAAAAAGACAAGTTTCTGGTTTTGCGACCGAGTTGAAATTGATTACAATACATCTGCTTATTTTTAATATTTCACGCTATGAAAGCTACGTATATCGACGCCTATGTTCTCGTCATAAAAAAAGACAAAGTGGCTGCCTATAAAAAAATGGCGGAAGATGGTTGCAATATGTGGGTAAAGCATGGTGCACTCTCCTACCGAGAATGTATGGGTGATGACATAGAGCCAAAAACCGAAGGATGAATGACTCCTCTTGGCTTCCCTGCGCTCACACAACTCCAAGACGATGAAACAGTATGGTTTTCGTACATAGAGTATAACTCAAAAGAACACCGTGATGAAGTCAACGCAAAAGTGATGGCAGAGTGGGGAGAAAAGATGCAAGAAAATCCTGATTTTGCCAAAGAATGCAGCGAAATTATGAACATGCAGAAATTTTCAACTGGAGGATTTACGATTGAGGTAAGCAACTAGATTCACTTAAAAACTCATCGTCAGTGAACTCGAAGCAGCCTGTAAATAAAATATAAAAATAGTTCAATATGTATGAAGATTACAGCCGCCAAGCATTGCCTTCCAAAAAATATAGAGAATTATTAGGATCTGCTATTTGTGTTTTTAATTCAAATAATCAGTTTATAATCGAAAATATTCTACGAATTGATAACTCAAATTATAATTGGTACGAATTAACTGATAAAACATCTGGAGAACTGTCAGAACCAATAAAACAAACAATAACAGTAAGTTCAGATACAGAGATTGCAAATTTATTTGCTGAATTAGTATCTA
>CAZLKD010000128.1:0-2401 GCA_964560015.1 uncultured Candidatus Peribacteria bacterium | reverse complement strand
TCTACTCTGCGATGGAAGACTATCAAGTGGATATCATGGTCGGTACTGGCCCTGGCGCAACATCAGTCAAGATGGATCTGCCAAAGTTTACGCTTATTGGTGCGACCACTCGTCTCTCATCTCTCAGCCATCCACTTCGTGATAGATTCGGAAATGTGTGGAAGATGGATCTCTATGAAGACTGAGACCTGGCTAAAATCGTTGAAAGAACCGCAAAAATACTCGGTGTCGAACTCGGAAATGATGAAGCGCATGAAGTCGCAAAACGTAGTCGCTGAACGCCTCGTATTGCCAATCGTCTCACAAAAATCGTCCGTGATTATCATACACTCGGTAAGCTCTCAGACCTGAAATCCCTCTTCGCAGAAATCCATATCGATGAATATGGCCTCGACGATATCGACCGACAAATCCTGAAACTCCTCGGAGAAAATGGAAATAATCCTCTCGGTATCAATACGCTCTCCGCGATGGTAGGGGAGGAGGCAGCAACTATCGAAGATGTCATCGAACCGTTCCTGATAAAAATAGGTCTTATTGAAAGAACACCGAGGGGAAGAGTGATTACGATGAAGGGGAGGGGATACTTATTTAATTAATTCATCTGCTGATAAAATCCCAGAAAGAGATTGCAAAAACTCAGGTACACGTTTGAGATCATCAAATCACCATTTTCCGGAAGTATATGCTCGAGCGGCTTTATCGAGCCTCGCTTCAAGAATATACCTGTCGTGATAGTGTCAGGGGGATTTCTCAACGATATCCTGCAGTAGAGGTTCGATTTCCTCTAATCAGACTCTATAGTCCTCATCTGTAACAGGCTCCTCTTCAGTTGACTTTTTATTTTGTAAAACCTCTACAAGAAATTGTCTTTGAAAATCTTCGAGGTGCGATGCTGAGGAATCTTCAATCCAGAATTGGTGTCTTTTTAACTTTCTTCATAATTTCTCTGGTAAGACTTTCAATAATTGTAAAATTTTACTTCTTTTTGATGTAATAATCTTTTTTGTTCAATCAAAAATTTTTTCGTGGTCATCTTCATAATCATCAACCATGGATGCGAGAAATCTTCCTAGTTTGCGAGCTTTTTTTGATTCTTCAGTTTTCTCAGCGTCAGGGAGATTAAGATCGTTATCAAAGACAGCATAAGCCGCATCATAACCTTTCAAAAAAGTTTCAGCTTTTTTTGCTAATGCGTCATCGGTGACATTCGCAACTTGAAGAGGTATTTTTGCACCTTTTAAGAGAAGCAAACTCAAGGAATCATTAAAATAATCACATTCATTTTCGAGAAACCATGAGAGAAGACCATTTCCAATATTGCTTTTAACATGTGTCACAAGAGTTGGCACAGTTATTTCTCAGATTTTCAGAAGTTCTCGTGGAACAAAGAGTGAGGCAAATGTTCACTTAAGAAAATCTCTTCTAGATTGACTATTTGGTCATCCTTCTACTGGTCTTTGCATAAAATATATTTATTGTAATAAATATATTGATAACTATCTTATTGCAAGAATCGCCACAAAAAACCCTTCCATCATAGTGCTTGGATACCAGCGATTCATATTGTCTTCGAGGTTATAGTCAGGAGCTATAGGTGAGGGGAGGAGGGTAAATTCTGGATGAGTTTTCAGGAATTTCTGGACGACATCTTCGTTTTCACGGCGAGAGATAGAGCATGTTGAATAGACGATTTTTCCACCGTCGACGAGCATCTTGCGAGCTTGTTCGAGCATCTCATACTGGAGCAGGGACTTAGAATTTGATTTATCTCAGCTGTACCATTGATATGTTTTTTCATCTTCAAGATTGATGCGGCCATCAGAGCTACACGGTACATCGAGGAGAATCCTATCAAACATCTTTTCACCTTTATTCTTGGTCGGATCTTTACTAAAATGTGAGACGAGTTCTGTTGCATCGATTTTCATCACTTCGACACATTCTTCTACGCCCTGAGCCTTGA
Organism: uncultured Candidatus Peribacteria bacterium; assembly: GCA_964560015.1. GTDB lineage: Bacteria > Patescibacteriota > Gracilibacteria > BD1-5 > JAGOOR01 > JAGOOR01. The sequence continues at coordinate 435 of CAZLKD010000128.1, read as the reverse complement.
GGGTATGCACGAGTTTTTCGAGTCTGACTCCAAATTTTTCGAGCGCGACAATAGAACATTTACAGTGAAGCATGCTCGCCATTTGTGTCGTTTTTGAGCCTGGAGCAGCTGCCATATCGAGGATTTTTTGTCCTGGTTCGAGTTCGAGACAGAGTGCGGGGATCATACTCGAGAGACTCTGGACGTAAATTTTACCGGTCTTATACATCTCAAGACCTCGAAGAGCGTACTCATGTTCTTTGTCGAGGTAAAAAGCCTCTTCCCAGCAAGGCCAGACAGTGTAGGGGAGTGATGCTTTTTTGAGTTCTTCTATCACCTCTGCACGAGAACACTTGAGGTGATTCACGCGAAAAGAGACGATACTACGAGGATGAGACCAACCAGTAACGATTTTTTCTTGGTCGGCAGGGGAGATGTTTTCGAAAACACCGAGGA
>CAZLKD010000127.1:0-2456 GCA_964560015.1 uncultured Candidatus Peribacteria bacterium | reverse complement strand
GGATACCATTGAATTCGTCACCAATAATTTCGAAATAATCAGCAGAAACGAGAACCGTCGTCGGAGCAAGACCTCTCATTCCTTTATTCTGGGCTTCATCAGCGAGCATCACGAGACACTTGGCAGAACGAGCGAAGACATGAAATGCTTCGAGATACGCTGCTTCCGTTTTAAAAAAATCCAGATGATCAGGATCAATATTCGTCACCACAGCGATATCAGGTTTGTATTTGAGAAATGCGTTGCGATATTCACACGCCTCGATATTCATGATTTTTTGCCCCTCAGAGGAGATATTTCGACCATTGAAGGCTTTCACCAATGTTCCCGTAATCGTCGTGCCTTCAGCCTGTAAATCATGGAGAATCGTGCCTATCATAGCACTCGTAGTCGATTTCCCGTGCGCTCCAGCCACAGCGATTTTCATCGGAAAGTTATGGAATACTTCTGCGAGGGCTTCAGGATAAGAGAGAATCTCGGCGTGAAATTTCTGTCCTGCCTCGATTTCAGGCTTATGATTGGGGCGAACTCCTGCAAGGCCCAGCGTATCATCATCGATAATTGCCTCTGTGTAGATGACTTTTTCTGTTTTTTCTGAAATAATCGAAGCGCCATCAGTCACAATCTCGATGCCTTCGGAAGCGAGAGTATCGAGCAATAGTGAATGGCCCATATTTGTACCGGTCACACGATACCCTTGGGCGAGATAATAGCGCGCCAGAGCGGAAATCCCGATGCCTCCGATACCGATACAGTGGATGTGTTTCTGATCTATCATGATGAACTGAGTATACGAATAAAAAATCCCTCGCAAGAATGAAGGGTTTTTGATGCGAAAAATGCGAGACGTCTCTTTCTTTTTTATGTAATTTAGTAATCTATTTACCATGAAAGCGCTTTTAATATGATTCATCTTCTGTCATCGATGAAGAATAAATAAGATTATTCATATCATTGGCCTTCTTATTTTAATCTACTGATTGTACATAAAAAATATTGTTCTGTTTTTAGGAGGTATCGGTTTGCAGGAATTATGACATCTTTATCAGTATTCTCTTACGAGAAAAAAAGAGGATAGCCCTTTTCATTGTTCGTTACCGCAATTAATTCTCATCTGACCTCTTTTTATCTTAGCAGTTATCTATATTCTCTCTTAAAATAATGAAATCCTCTCCTCGTTTTGCGCTCTTCACCTCGTGACTTCTCAACACCATCATGTGATGCGTTGAGATTGTCGCAAGCTTCTTCTCTGGATCAACAGCACTTCTAGCTGATTCACTCGATTTCTTTTCTGATGGGGTGAATTATTTTTCAAGTCTTTTTGCGCTGAAAAAGGGAAAGAAAACCCATGATACACTTGGGAAAATAAAAGGATATTATATGCTCGTAATGGGTATAGTCATACTTATTTGGTCTATTTTCAAATATTTCTACGGCTGGATACCTCATGGAGAAACTATGTCTCTCATTGGTTTTTTTGCTCTTGCAGTGAATCTTCTCTCCACTTTTCTCCTGATAAAGTTTCAAAATAGGAGCTTGGACCTGCAAGCAGTATGGCTTTGCACCAGGAACGATGCTCTCGGGAATATCCTCATCATCATCGCAGGATACGCAACTCTTTATTTCAATTCCGCTGTTCCAGATATCGCAGTAAGTTTATTCATGAGTGTTTTGATCATCAAGAGTGGCCTTTTGATTATTCAAAAATGAGTAGATCATCATGGACATCAACATTAGAAAAAAGCTTCCACATGCCAAGAGGAGGCAAATGAAAGCTTTGAAAAGTTGTGAATGGTGGGTGATAGTGGACTCGAACCACTGGCCTCTTCCATGTCATAGAAGCGCTCTAACCAACTGAGCTAATCACCCGGACGAACGGAATTGTAGGTAAAATGCGTGAAAATCAAAAGAATTTCTCTATCCTTCTAAAAGCGGATTATTTTCGCCTGTATAGTTTGATGTCCAGACATCTGCAAAAGCTTTTTTGATTGCATCAATTGCATCTGGAACCCCATTTAATGGCACAAGAATAGTTTTTTCTTCAGGCACGAACTGACGTACATGTTGGTAGGCATGAGCAAGATCATTATATGTATCACGGAGATATATCGCTTGATCCAATTCAACAACTTCTCATGTTTGATACGCAGCAACGAGCAATCAATAAAAAACTCTAAATCATTCTAAAACTCCTCGTGCGTCTTCTTCTGAAATAAAATCAAACTCTAGATACTTCTTTAGATCACTAAAACTCGTCAGAGTACCATCATCAGTTTTTTCAATACGAAAGTCTACCTTATTTCATTCAGGAGGTGGAACATCATCAGGCATAAATTTATAATTAGAAAATACTTCTAAAGATTAATTTTAGGCAATTCAACATTCTGTCAAATATGTTTTGCGCGAACTACAAAGAAAAGAGTGTTTTGAAATCACCGATAAATGGACCTTCTTCT
>CAZLKD010000126.1:0-2546 GCA_964560015.1 uncultured Candidatus Peribacteria bacterium | reverse complement strand
CGAAATTTCTGTTGGGTATCATTCCTTGAGCCAGAGTTCTGTTGCTGATCAAAATGCTTCAGGAGGTTTTCCAGTAACTCATACCATCGCTGAGAGCATCCATTCGAGTTTACCTGTCTGGGTTGTGCGTTCTTTGAGATTTGATTCACCACCAGTTGAGAGTTTTTCTTGACCACCGACGGCGTATTTTTGAAATCGTCGTCCGAGGTTTTTCAGCATGGGATGTTGAAAGTCTTGAAATAGTTTATTACAAACTTGTATTTCGCTTAACTGGTTTCCTTCTGTGTCTACCCATTCTTTTGGCCATTCCCCATGAGGAGGCATATGAGGGTGTTTATGCCCGAGTGAATGATTGATACTGTTATACCAGAACCATTCGTGTGAACCAGTATCAGGATCTTTGTAGTCATTCTCTCCAAAATCGTAGGGATAAAGCTGTCCAAATATTTGCATGGATGCACACATGGCAGCCATAAATTTCACGCTCGGAAAGTGTTCTTTACTGGCCCATTTTTTGATCAGTTTGGTACGGTGGTAACTACCCATGCCATCGATTTTTTCGACAAGTTCATTGAGATATGATTGGACACTACTATTACCATCTGCGACCATGAGCGATGGCCATTCTGCCCAATTCCAGAGACTACTCACGGGCCCGTAGCCACCACTCTGGATTTTTTCCATAGCGAGAGCGGCCGTCATCTTACCGGCAAATGCATGATCCTTGTGATGTTGTTCTTCCCACGCCTTGTAGGGCGCTTTCCAGAGGTCTCCATGGAGGATGACCCCGAGACTGTGTGAATGCATGAGGATATTCCACCAGCCGAGCTTTCCTTCATCTTTTGATTTTTTTTTCTCAGCCGACTCTATGGGTTTATCGAGCTGGAATGACTGATTTTCTCTCAGATATGCCCAGAGCATTGCGAGTGACATCGTCCGAGGGGGACTTCACTTAAATTCAGGATTCGTTGTCCATGTATCTTTTGCTTGATTAAAATCTCCTTGTATAAATGTTCCGCGTCGGAATGTCACAGTCGTCCCGGAGATGCTTTCTATGTAGAGGTCTTTTTTGTCTCATACTTTGACCACTGGCATGGCGGTGAAAGTTCCTGTTTTGCTATCCGTTTTTCCAAATGTAGCCACGCCACCTTCTTCTCTGATGGATACCTGTTTCATTTTTTTGAAAAGACCATCATCTTTTCCATCTTCAAATTGGGTATCGAGAGAACAAAGCTGATTAAATTCTTTGATACCAAACTCTTTTTTTCCTGAGGGGATTCTAAATACTTCTTTTGATTTTTCTTTGAGCGACTTGATAGTCATGGCAAATTCGGTGAAACTCATGGTCATCTCTGATTTGCCTCACTTTCCCCAACCATCCCAGAGAGAGATTGTTTTATTTGTTTCGTCAATCTCTCGTATCTCAAATGTGTCTATGCCTTTGTCGGTGATTTTTGTGAAAATCATTCCTTCCCGGAGTTTTCTGTCTTCTGGATTTTGAGCCTCCTTCTTATTCTCATTACGAGGATTGAGTATCTGATCTATCTCATAATTGAGTGCTTCGACATTTTGTATTTCAGTGGATTCTGGGAATTGACTTCTGAGCTCTGCTTGAGTTTCTTGTTCGGTGAAATAACGGGGGAGTTTCTTTGCTTTGGTATTTTCATCCATTTCCCGTTCAAACTCTGCGCCATCTCCGAAGGTGATTTTTCCATCTTCGGCACAACCATCGAGATAATGGTAAAAATCAGCACCCGTATAGTGATGTGCGAGTCCAGAAGGGGAGAGTGGGTCTCGGTCATTTCCGAGGAATCGTACTGTGAGTATCTCATCGTGCTCAGGATCGTCTTCGTTATCACTTGGGATAGTATCGATGACATAGTAACCAGTGATGTCTTCTTTGTGTTCGTTTTTTGTCGTCCACTTCATCACACATCCAGGTTGGAAGTGTTCTATGCCTTCGACACGATGTCCGAGACGTGCGATGAGCTCTTCTGTGAGGCCTGATCTGGTATCGAGCTTTTCGGGATCAAGATTGTTATATGTTTGCTTAAATTTTCTCCGAAAGTCATCTCCTGTATCGGTACTGGATCGCAGAGTTGCAGGATTACCACGATAGTACTCGAGCATTTGCTCTGTTTTACCTGCAGAGCCAAACTGTGAGAGAAGGCGAATCTTTGTTTTCAGAGGGAGATTGCGTGTTGCAATGATGTTTTTCCCACCACCGATATATCGCTTTTGGATACCTGCCCACTGCTCTTCTCGGTCTTTTTTGAGTGCTTTCGCGAGTTCAGGATCAGCGGGGAGATTGGCCTCAAACGCTGCCTTTTCTGTTTCGCTCGTGAGGAGACCATTGGCTGCTTTTGGGTCAACGGTTTCGAGTACGCCCATCGGTACCATTGGGACGTATTGTCGTGAGAGGAAATTGAGGATTTTTTCACGATTTTCAGAGGAGATGAGCGTATTTTCTGGTCCAAAAAATGCTTCATAAGCACCCGCAATGTCTACTTTTGGTCCACCATCTTTGGTGATTTCACCGAAAGCAT
>CAZLKD010000125.1:0-2568 GCA_964560015.1 uncultured Candidatus Peribacteria bacterium | reverse complement strand
CTGCTATCGATAATGGTTTTTATCAGGATTATGATTTCGGTGATTTTCAGCTCACTGAGGCTCATCTCAAGGATATCGAGAAAAAGATGAAGCACATATTGAAACAGAACCAACTCTTCGTGCAGAGTTTTTTGAATTTAGAAGAAGCTCGTGCAAAATTCGCAGGTGATAAATACAAGCTCGAACTTATCGATGACCTCGCTCGTGACGGTGAGACACAATTCGGCGTCTATACAAACACACTTCAAAATGGAAACGTGACCTATGACGACCTCTGTGCTGGTCCTCACGTAGAGAAAACGGCTGAACTCGATGAGAATGCTTTTCAACTCGACAGAATCGCTGGTGCCTACTGGAGAGGTGATGAGAAAAACAAGATGCTCACTCGTATCTACGGTGTCGCTTTTGAATCTCGCGAAGAGCTCGATGCCTACAACAAGCAAATGGCAGAAGCAAAGAAACGAGACCACCGTATCCTCGGTGCGAAACTGAATCTCTTTACCCTCTCGCCTCTCGTTGGTTCTGGACTTCCTCTCCTCAAACCAAACGGGATGATTATTCGTCAGGAAATCGAAAACTATCTCTGGTCACTGCACAAAAATCACGGCTACCAGAGAGTCTGGACTCCACATATCGCAAAAATCGAACTCTACGAGACATCAGGTCATGCTGCAAAATTTGGTCACGAGCTCTTCCGTGTGAAAGGTGGTCATGGAGAAGACTTCTGTATGAAACCGATGAACTGTCCTCATCACATGCAAATCTTTGCTGATAATCAGTGGAGTTACCGCGATATGCCGATTCGTTATTTCGAGCCAGCAACAGTCTACCGTGATGAGAAGCCAGGACAACTCTCAGGTCTTACACGTGTCCGAGCAATTACTCAAGACGACGGACACCTCTTCCTGCGTGTTTCTCAGATTAAGCAGGAAGTAGGAACAATTGTTTCTATCATCAAGGAATTCTACACAACGCTCGGAATGGTCGAAGATTACTGGGTTTCACTCTCAGTCAGCGATCCAGCAACACCAGACAAATATCTCGGTGGAAAAGACGTCTGGGATACAGCTGAATCAAGCCTTGAAGAAGCAGCGAAGCAATTCGACCTCCCCTACAAGAGAATAGAAGGTGAAGCGGCGTTCTATGGTCCAAAACTCGACTTTATGTTCAAGGATGCAATTGGTCGTCAATGGCAGCTCGCGACTATCCAACTCGACTTCAACCTCCCAAATAGATTTGATCTCAGCTACGTAAACGAACAAGGAGAAAAAGAACGTCCAGTAGTTATTCATCGTGCCATCTCTGGAAGTCTAGAAAGATTTATGGGTGTCATGATCGAGCATTTCGCTGGTATCTTCCCTCTCTGGCTCTCACCTCGCCAGGCTATCGTCGTCCCAGTCGGTGAAAAATTCAATGACTACGCTGAAAAAGTCCTCAAATCTCTGAAAGATGCAGGCATCCGTGCGGAAGGAGATTTCTCATCTGATGGTCTCAATAAAAAAGTCAGAAATGCCGAACAAGCTCATATCAATTATATTCTCGTCGTCGGTGAAAAAGAAGAAGCAAATAACGGCGTCGCAGTGCGAAATTACAAGACAAAGGAACAGACAGAAGTTACTCTGAACCAGCTAGTTGACAATCTCAAAGAAGAGATAGAATTGAAGAAATTATAAATTCCTGCCATTCTATGGTCCACCCCTACTTGCATGATAATTCTGGAGAAGTTCGAGCTTACTATAGAGCACACTGTGATGCATTTCGCGTTCAAGATGATACATATTTGGCTTTTATTCAAGCCATGAAAGAAAAATGAACTCGTGGGGAAAAGTCTCTAAGAAAGTTTGTTTGAGGCGTCTGACAGCTATGGGCAACTGATGAATCAATCACAATAGTTGGTTATGATGGAGCATCCGAGAACGAAAAAGGTAAATTTACTTCATCTTGTCACATCTCTCGAGATTGATATGCTTTTCAAGTTGATCCAAGTAATACGAGCCGTCCTGCTCATAACGCAGAAGAGCGAGATAAAGTTGTAACACGATTCAAAATAGCAACAGAAATACTCCTCGCTGCATAATATAAATATTCATGTCTCTCGTCGACGTCGTTGATCTTGATGGAAATCCAACTGGCCAAACCACCACTCAAAAAGAATGTTTTGAAAAAGGTTTACTCAAGCGATGTGCTTGGGTATTTTTTGTGTGCAAGAAACGGTGAATTCTCTTTCAGATGCGCTCAAAAAATAAATCGCTCTACCCTTCTCACTGGCATGTCACCGTCTCCGGACATCTCGATGTCTGAGAGACGCCAACAGAATGAGCGCTTCGAGAGGTTAGAGAAGAATTGGGTCTAAAATTAGAAGTAGCAGATTTACACTTTCAAGGAGTATTCGCAGAAAAAAAGACTCTTCCAAATGGTTTTATCACCAATGACTTACTTTCAGTCTATTTCGTGAATTGGACAGATAAAGATTCAAATTTTAGCCTTCAGTCCGAGGAGGTCGATAAGCTTCAGTGGTTTTCTTTTGGAGAACTAGAGCAAAAATTCTCTGGAGAATGGCCGGAAAAT
>CAZLKD010000124.1:0-2570 GCA_964560015.1 uncultured Candidatus Peribacteria bacterium | reverse complement strand
AAGTCCTCGAAAATCCTGAAGCAACAAAGGCACAAATCGAAGAAGCTGCGAACCCTCTCAATGAAGCCCTCATGAAGGTCGGACAAGCTATCTACGCAGCTGCAGGAACTACTGACGATGGAGTGAAAGTAAAAGAAAATGTGAATGAGGATCCTTCTGAACCAACTGTGGAAGCAGAGGTAGAGGAAGATGACAAGAAATAGTCATCATCCGTCATCCTGAATTTATTTCAGGATCTAAAAAATTATCCCCTCTCAACTCTGAGAGGGGGTTTCTTATTTTCCTTGCATAATATATTTTTTTGGTATATTGAGTTGAAATTCAAATTATGCTAAAAATACCGCCTCAAGCAGACATCTCTATCGAGATAGCCCCTGAAACAGCAATGGGTCAAACTATAATTTACACAATGGCGTTAATTAGAAAAGCCCATAAAGATATTTTCGAAGGATTAGATGAAACAGAAATTCACGACCTGATTATAGATGCCTTGATGAGAACTTCTTTAGGAAGAAAATGATCCCCCTCTAAAATAATCCATGATCAACTTGAATTAGCATCATACCTCGCAAAAATAGTACCATTTTTTGCCAAAAAGGAGCAACAAAGAAAATTGCGGGAAATACCAAGTGGACTCATTCCGGCAGAAATGGAAGGCATGATAAGTGATGACAAAATCCCTGGCGATGATTGAGACTGTCTCCATGAGGAGACATTAGAACTTTTCCGAATTGTTGATAATTGACGCAAGTAGGAAATTCTCTACTGACTCGCCTTTTCTCATCATATCCCGTATATTTGTTCCTGAAATATCAATCGTTGGGATAATCCAATCCGTCTGAATTCCATGGCGTTCACAGATGCCCTTCACCCATTCATTTCAAGTAAAAAGCATATACAAAGTTTTGAGCGGTTCCGCTCATTTTTCATTCTTCATTTTTCATTCTTCATTCTTTACAAAATTTGTGAACAAATTTTGTAAATTGAGGCACCACACATCATCGTCTGGGACATCTGTAAGCGAAGCAATATCGATTTTTTCTTGCAGTTCGAGGGGGATGCTTGCGCGGATAATCTCTTCTCGCTCTTGCACATTCCAGGGATTTTCATCTGTGCCAGATTTATCAGCTGAGCCAATGATAAGAAGAAGTCTCTCAAAATCCTGTGAAAGTATCTTCTCCACAATATTCATATGGCCTATATGGAATGGTTGGAAACGTCAGAGAAAAACTGCAACAGGTTTCATGAAAATAGTATATCTATTTTACACTCGCTGAAAGCTCGATTTGAAATTCCGTGGCTATTTCTCGGAGTAGATCAATCTGTATTTGATAAACAGGCCCTTCTCTCCCTTGTAATAACTGAATAGCAACACTTATTGCTCTTTTCAAATGGTCTCGCATAGTATTTGTCAGATAGTCTATCTGAAGTATTCCTCTGATTTCATCTTTGGAACAGCTCTGACATACTTCAAGCAAAAATCACCCACTATCTCTATCAGTGACCTTTTTCATCCCCAATTGTCCAATGTGAGCGATACACCCTCTATAACAATTGAGCTCCCGATTGTTGAGTATTTGACGTAGAAAAAGTTCAACATAATGCAAACATGTTGGTCTATCATTGTGTTGATCTACCAGCGCATTCAACATACTTGGAGATACTTGCAGAGCAGGATCATGCAGGATAAATTTCATGATGATATCTATATCTCTTTCTCGCTTCCCCACTTTTGCATCAGCGAGCAATGCGGGAATAGCCTCATAATCATCCGCTTCAATAGCCGCGAGCATGAGATCAATCCAAACAGTATTACCTATGCTTTGATGCATAATTTGGACGACTTTTTCATGTCATGTAAGTCCCGTATACTCAGGTTTTTTACCATCTTTTGCAATTGCATCACGATGAACTTGAAATTTGCCCCGTGTTCGCTCCTCAAAAAGTTTCACTTCTGCAAGTGTCATCGGATGATTACCGGTCATCAATTCATCTGTAATGGTAGGCAACCGTGAAAGAAGATCATGCACCATATCACCAGGATTTCTAGGAGTCAGACATTTAGCCACTTGCCTCTCAATCGATGCTACGAAATCTGCGGTAATAATGCCTTCTGCTGCTTCTGGATCTCTTCCCTGAAATCCTTTTCATGTTGTCAAAATATCATGGAGCCTGACAGGATTCATTGGAGCCTCCTTGAGCAAGGCTGCTTCCAAGTTTCAATCACTCATTGTTTCTCTAGTAGCTTGGATAACTATTGCTCTGGTTTTTGGATGATGAAGAAGCTCAAATGAAGAACGTGGCAATTCACCTGTTCCAATACGTAGTAGGGATTCAGCGAGAACATCAGGCTTGGTATCTGAATTCATATTTATGGAGAAAATAAATAATATTCAGTATATTCCTCTGAGTCAATAATCAAGTTAGAGTGTGAACAACACTACTTCCGGATGTGCATTGAGTCGGAAATCAAAACCAGGACCATTACCCATTCCCGTCGATACAAAGAGCTTCCAGCTTCAAGTCTGCGCATATTTTCCCTTTGGACCGTACCATCCTTTGTAGCGCTT
>CAZLKD010000123.1:0-2585 GCA_964560015.1 uncultured Candidatus Peribacteria bacterium | reverse complement strand
TTCCCGGAGAACACCAGCAAAGAAACGCTACTTTGGTACTTCAAGCATTGAGTGATGAATGATTTGATGTGTCAAAAATCAGAGAAGGTCTCAAAAACATAGAGAACCCCGGTAGATTTCACTGGCTCTCCCCCACTCTCCTGGTCGATACAGCAAATAATGAGGAAAATGTAGCAATTTTGGCACAGATGCTACAAAAAATATCTCAAGAAAAAGAAATAGTAGCTCTCTTTGGCACCACACAGACAGATCCAGCATACGCTGCGCGTCTGGCGGAGATGATACCAACGAAACACAGAGTCCTCGTCGATGAATTCTGCGACCGATCACTCCCTTGTAGTGAATATAGCCATCTCGTAGAGCACGATGAGGTATGGCGCATGGGAAAAATCAAAAAATTACCGACACTTAAAGGACAAAAGATATACGTCGTTTTCTGAAGTTTCTATCTCGTAGGTGAAATAATGCGTGTGTCAAGATACAAGCCTTTTGCATTGCAGTAAAATATATGAGAAAATGGAGGGGAATTAATTTTTCTCTATGGTACGCCCTTCCCCAGAAAACCAGTCAAACGACTCACTCTATGCACAATGAGGTGTTGTTGATGCAGGTCACGTAGCTTCCTATTTTGATAGAAGTGTTACAAAAATCCGTGATAATCATGGAAATATAGCCACTCGAGCAGAAAATGGATACTTCTATCTCCCCGGTCGTTCTGGAGAAAAAGCTTTTTATCTGGCACGTGGAGAATCCGCTAGATCAATAGAACGTGGAGGTGCTGTATCTTCTAAAGCACGGGAAAAAGCTCAAGAAATCGTAAAACCAGAAACACAGCGTCAAGTCCGCAGTGTCCGAGATTCCGTAGATCAAACAAGAACAGTCGTGGGGCCGATGAAAGCACCAAATGTAAGTTCCGCTTTTCCACAAAACGTTACCAAAGTACAATGCAGTGATGGGCAAATAGCCACTCGAGCAGAAAATGGATACTTCTATCTCCCCGGTCGTTCTGGAGAAAAAGCTTTTTATCTAGCAAATGGTGAAAGTGCTATTGCTATAGCATTTGATAATGTTACTCAAGGTCCAAAAAAATCGCTCTTCCAAAGAGTATTTGGACGTAAACAACCAGAAGGATCCTCACAGTCAATAACAGAAACTGTATCGGCACGAGAAATTGCTCAAAGAAAAAATGCTACTATCACAGAAGCTGCAAAAAATATACTCTGAGATGGTACATATATAGACTATCTCAAACTCAATACAGAAATTTCTGATGCGGTTGCTCGCGATATGAAAGGAAAATTCCTCGAAGGAGGCTTCATCGGTATTTTTCAAAAAAATAATGAACTTGCAAAAGTTCTCAATGCGCTGGATCCAGCACAACGAGCAAAAGTTATAGTAGAATTAAACAAAGTAGAAAATAAACTCAGACAAGAGATAGCACAAGAGAAATGAATAGGCACCTTTCTTAAAAATACTTTTGGCTCAATAATTGGGCGCAGGTCTAAAGACTACCAAGCTGCTGTCTACGCAAATGGTGGACAAAAAATAGATGGTTATAAAAAACGATGATCAGCCATAGAAACAGCTGTCACTGCAGCTCTCTCTCTTTTGATAACTGGAGGAGCAAGTGTCACGGTATTATTTGGAAAAATGAGCCTCTGAATACCAGCACAGCAACTTGATGGTGCATCAAAAGATATAGCAGCTCAAGCTGTCGCAGGTCAGGACGCTCGATCATTAGAATACGCTCGATATAAAAAAGAACAGTCATTAAAGGCCGAGCTCGGAAATGCATCAGTATCAGAGATTAAAAATTCACAGAGTACTCTTGCTGGCCTTCTAGGTGTTTCAGAGGAAACTATACGAGCCCTCACTCCTGATAGGATCGAAAAATGAGAACTCAATAGAAATGTAAATATGAAAAATCCAGAGATGAGGAGAGCATGGCTCAATTATCTTGCCTATTTCTATCAAACTAAATCACCGCACTCCCCAGTTACAAATAGATTTATCACGATGGCATGTAGTAAAGATTCTGCTGAAGCATTTGCAAAAGCCTATACTCTTCCTGATTACAATGCATGAAATCTTCGAGACATCAAGCAGGGATTATCTCAATTCTATAAAACATGAGATGCTGGCATACTCATAACTATGCTCAATCATCCAACCAGATATCTCTGATTGACGAGCATGGTAAAATCTATGATGAATAAAGGCGATACAGACGAATCGACTTCAGATTATTATGCAAAATACATGCAAAAAGGAACAGTTACCGAAACAAGAAGTCGCGAAACAGCGTACGGAGATAAAATTGCGGATATACAGAATCGAGAAAGTGTTGCTCAACATTTTGAAGCAAGAAGGGATTGGCTCGTACCAAAATATATCGGGAATATCAATAACTTTACTGGGAAAAATATCTCAGCAGAGAGCCTGATACAAGGAATTCGAACATATGGAGAATATAAAAATGCAAACGATTATGCCTACAATACTGCTCGAGGACAAGCAATACTTGCAAAGAATCCTATGCTCAAAAAAGGTGCTTTGAAGCAGCCGATTTCAGGCGGTTAATGTAC
>CAZLKD010000122.1:0-2597 GCA_964560015.1 uncultured Candidatus Peribacteria bacterium | reverse complement strand
AGTTGGTTTTTGGTATTTGGGTTTTCTTGATTCTTTTGATTTTTTTCTTTCTCGACTTTGGTTTGAGAATGAGGTTTGACTGGATATTGACAAAAAACATATAGTTTTGTATGTTGTAAACATACAAAACTTATTAAATAATGTTTATGTTCATTCAGCGGAGAATCTATCTTGCCTTGCAAAAAGTAGTGAATGAAAAGGAAATCATCGTCCTTACCGGTATGCGTCGTTCTGGTAAGACGTCAGTATATCGGGCTCTTTTTGATACGATACAAAGTCCGAATAAAGTATTTTTAGACTTGGAGAATCCGTTGGAACAAAAGATATTCGAGGAGAAAGACTATAATAATATCATATCCAATTTGGAAAACGCCTATGGACTCAATCGGAGACAGAAGATGTATATCTTTGTCGATGAGATTCAAGCGATGCCGGAAGGGATTACGGCCATCAAGTATCTCTACGATCACTATGATATCAAATTTTTTCTTACTGGATCCTCAAGTTTCTATATCAAGAACTACTTTCCAGAAAGTTTAGCTGGCAGAAAATTTGTCTTCGAACTGTTCCCACTTGATTTTGAAGAATTTCTTCTCTTTAAAGGAGTCCCAAGAAAACAGCATCAGACATTTCTCGAGAAATCGGTAATGAAAAATGAGATTGATTTGGAGCGGCTGAATGGTTTTCATGAGGAATATCTTTTGTATGGCGGGTTTCCTGGTGTAGTTTTGAGCGAAGGAGCGAAGATGAAGAAATTGCGCCTGAACGATATTTTCACATCGTACTTCGAAAAGGACGTGAAAGTGATGGCGGACTTTAAGGATCTCAAAGCGTTTCGTGATCTCATGCTCCTTCTCATGCAACGAGCCGGATCGAAACTGGAAATTTCTAAGCTATCAAAGGAGATTGGTGTTTCTCGTGAGACGGTGTATTCGTATTTGAATTTTCTTGAACATACATATTTTGTCACTTTTCTGACACCGTTTACCAAAAATCCGGACCGGGAAGTGAGTGGGTCGAGAAAGGTTTACCTCTGTGATACGGGCATCTTAAACCATTTTGGTAGAGTGAATGATGGAGCTTTGTTTGAAAATTCTGTTTTCCTCAACCTTTTGAAATACGGAAAACTACAATACTATGAGAAACGGAGTGGGGGAGAAATTGATTTTGTACTTGATGAAAACATGGCGCTGGAGGTGAAAACCAGAGGCGCGAAGAATGATTATGCTAAAATACAAAGACTGGCTGATAAACTTGGGATACAAGAAAGCTATCTCATCACGAAAGAATTTGATGCTGATTCATTTATTATCCTTGCGACTGATCTTTAGCCTTCCCCTATGTCCCTCGAAAACCCCTTCTCAAAAACAAACATCCTCCCTCCGGAACGCACCAACTCCACAGCCAATGAGGAACTCATCGCCTCTTTGCTTGGTACCAAAGCAAGGGAGAGATACCGAGAAACTCTCTCTGACAATCTCCAAACAAAAACACCAGAAAAACCCGTCTTCAATCTCGATACCTTTGACGAGCAATCTTTCGATGCTCACGAACTGGAAAACCGTCTGGAACTGACCAAACAGTACGATACCCAAAGAGACACCTTTCAACAAATCGGCCTGCTCGAAAAGAAAGAGGGTATTCTCGGCATGGAAGCCGTAGACGGGACATTCTATCCTTTCCCGACCCTGGAGGAAGTGCATCAGAGACTTCGGGAAAAACAAACTCTCGTCGAACAAAAAGAAAAACAAGGCTTCAAAAAGCTCTGCATCGTGCCTTTCGGTATGAGTCTCCAGCAACTGACCGAAACCCTCAAAAAAACACTCCTCGCCCACTATCACGACATGCCTGACCCGAGTGACCCGAAAAAACGTATTCCTGACCCGATCACCACCAAACTCTGGTCAATGAATACGGATGGTACCAAGGAAGCTCTGAAGCTCGATAAAGACAACCCGCTCTTTGTCTGGGATCAGTACCAGGAAAAAAACATCAGCTACTTCCCCGCAGCATACGATCAAGACGAAGCGAAACACGGAGGCCAGACCAAACAAGCACTGCTCAAACAAAACCAAGCCTTTCACATCCTCCTCCTCGAAAACACCCCTATCCCGAGACGGGGGAATGGAGCAACGGTGAGAGGACGACCCCAGATCGAAGCCGGCAAAACACCGAGAGAGTACCTGAAGCTCCTTCAGGAAGACCCGCTCTACCAAGGAGAGCAGGGCCTCACCCCCGAAGCCTGGATGACTCAGTTTATGCTCACCCTCGAGACCAAGAACGAAGTGATTGATGATTACTTAGGAAATGGTTCACTCAACTACAACCTCGGTGCCTACTTCCAAGACTTCGGCGCCGTCTCGTACGGCTACTGGGACCGTGACGATGCCCGGGCGAGGATGGGCGGGGGCGATGCGGGGAGTCGGGGTACGGATTGCGGGGCTCGTTCCGCGGTGATGGTGTAGTTGGTATTTGGTATTTGGGTTTTCTTTATTTTTTTGATTTTTTCTATCGGTTTTTTTTAGATAATTTTAGAAAAAGTATTGACAGAATTTGCAACGCGTACTTTATATATGCCAGGCAAAAGAAAACAGTAT
>CAZLKD010000121.1:0-2688 GCA_964560015.1 uncultured Candidatus Peribacteria bacterium | reverse complement strand
AATGTATCCTACAAAATAGTTCTATATTTCATTGATTAATAGAGAAAAACACTATACTATTGCGCAGTTTGTATATCAAACTTCTCTATGGAAATCCCTCAAAAAGTACGCGGAACGCAAGATTGGTTCGGCGAAAAACAGCGTTATTACACCTTTATCAAAAAGGTTTCTCGTCATATTTTTCGACACTTTGGTTTCACTCGTATCTCTACACCAGTCATGGAGATGCGTGATCTCATCGTGCGAAGTGTCGGAGAACATACTGATGTCGTCAGCAAAGAACTCTACGAATTCAAGGATAAAAAAGGCCGTGATCTCGTCCTCAAACCTGAATCAACTGCTGGAGTGATGCGCTCATATCTAGAAAATTTCCAAAATGATCCTCAGCCCGTGTATCTGTTTTATATCGAGCCTCACTTTCGCTATGATCGGCCTCAAAAGGGACGCTACCGTCAGTTTCACCAACTCGGTGCAGAAATCATCGGTGAGCGTGATCCAGTACTCGATGCAGAGAATATACACATGGCTGTCAAAATCCTCACAGACTGTGGTTTGAAAGGTAAATTTACAACCAAGATAAATACGCTCGGTAATGCAAAAGAACGCGAAGCGTATGTTGCTGAACTTCAGGCATTTTTCCGTGGAAAAGCTCATCTCCTCGATGAGATCGACCAAGCCCGTGTCGAACAAAATCCTCTCCGTATCCTCGATTCAAAAAATCCTGATGTGCGAGAAATTCTTCCCTTTGCACCAAAGCTGAAAGATTTTATGAAAAAGGACTCTGTCGCATACTATGAATCGGTCAAAGAATATCTCACCATCCTCGGTATAGATTTTGTCGAAGACGCAACTCTTGTACGTGGTCTCGATTATTATTCTGATGTCGTGTTTGAATGTGTAGATAATTCTGGTCGTACACAAGATGCATTTTGTGGTGGTGGTCGCTATGATGACCTCGCAACAAGTCTCGGAAGCAAAAATCCAGTCCCAGCTGCAGGATTTGCCATTGGTATCGAGAGACTTATCGATTCTATGGTGGAGTCAGGATTGCAAGTCGTGAATAAGGACACTATCGATCTCTACTTCATACAGGTAGGAGAAGAGGCAAAAAAACTCGCCCTCCCTCTCAGTATCCGTGCACGAGAAATGGGATTAAATATCCTCGCGTCATTTGGCTCTCCTTCGATGAAAACACAATTAAAGAAGGCAAATCATCTCAAAGCAAAATACGTCGCTATCATCGGTATCATGGAAGCTCGTCGTGGTGTCTGTCAGCTCAAGAATATGGAAAAAGGGATACAAAAGGAAGTCAAACTCGACCAACTTCTCGATCATATGGTAGAGGTAATTGGCGAAAAAAATCTCGATTTCTACGATCCAAAAAAAGAGCTCATTCAAGGGAAAAAACCGGAACTAAATCCCGAGATTTCCAAATAGATTGACTTTGCTCTTTTTTCTATACAATCCTCATATTCTTTTCCGCTATCTCTAATTTTTTATTATGCTCGGTAAACTCAAGAAACGCAGACGTCTCCGAAAACACGGATTCCTCGCTCGAACTATCACAGCTAATGGTCGAAACGTCCTCCGTCGTCGTCGCCAGAAGGGTCGTCATGTCCTCACTCCGAGCTACCCTATTCGTCTCAAGTCTCCAAAAGGAAACCCAAAATTTCACATTATTCCAAAGAAGAAAGCAAAACCAACAAAGAAAGTAACTAAAAAATAGCTGTAGATGTAGAAGGTAGAGTGGAATTTTTATATTGATTATCCTTTCTACTTCTACCATTACCTCTACTTCTCACGCCATGATCGCAAAGAAATACCGCCTCCGAGAATACGAAGTAAGCAGGGTCTTCAAAAAATGAAGGCCCTTTTTTTGAACCTACTGGACTATGAATTGTCTCGAGGTGAGAAATGCAAGAAATCATAGAATTGCTGTGAGTATTTCTCGCAAGCATGATAAACGAGCTGTACAGAGAAACAGATACAGAAGAGGACTCTACGATTGATTACTTCCCTTATTACAAAGTACTTCGTATAAAGTATTACGTAATAAGAGTGACACTCCTACTACCGAGTACATACTACCTAATACTAAAATGTATCAGTGTGTCTTTACTCTCAAAAAGTGACTCAAAATACCAGAGAGAAAAATCCCACAGATATGGGTTGATGACGCTATAAAACTCGTGCATAAGATAAGTCAGCAAATTATGAATTAAGAATTATGAATTAAGAGAAAATCCATACAATGACCCCTATGAAGTATAATATTGTACAAGATAAATCATTTCAATTTTCTGTCAGGGTGGTAAAGGCATATAATCATATAGTTCAGGAAAAAAAAGAATTTGTCATGTCAAAACAATTGCTCCGAAGTGGCACATCGATTGGTGCAAATATAGAGGAGGCTATCTGATGACATTCAAAATCAGATTTTCTCGCAAAACTATCAATTGCCTATAAAGAAGCTAGGGAAACGCATTACTGGATACGGCTCATGAGAGCAACTGCAATCTTTGAAGAAAGTGAATCCACTTCACTTCTAACCGATCTCGATGAAATACTCAAAATACTGGGAACAATTCGAAAAAATTGAACAACGACACCTCATAATTCTTAATTCATAATTCTTAATTCAAATGAACATCTCCAAAAAAACACTTATCGTCGTATATCTCATCTTTG
>CAZLKD010000120.1:0-2708 GCA_964560015.1 uncultured Candidatus Peribacteria bacterium | reverse complement strand
CACTGATAGGCAGATCAATTGTCGTATCCACTTTTGATTCTTTTTTTCAGGATTGGAGTTCTTCGATTTTTTGTTCGAGGAGTTTGAGATAGAAACTCACACCCACATCACGGGTCTTTCCTGACTGTCGAACTCAGAGAACGTCTCAAACTCAGCGAATTTCCATGTCTCGGAGAGCTATCTCAAATCCTGCACCAAGATGCGTATGGTTCGCAATAGTCATGAGTCGCTCACGTGCCTCGTCTTGAAGTTCTGGTTGTCGATACATGAGATAACAGATTCACTGAATTTTTCCTCGTCCTACACGTCCACGGAGTTGGTGGAGTTGAGCGAGTCCGAAGTCTTCTGCTTCATCGATGATAATCGTATTGGTATCGAGGAAGTTGATACCATTTTCTATCACCGTCGTCGTAAGGAGCACATTATGCATCCCGAGTTTGAACTCCATGATGCGGTCTTCGAGCTCGTCAGATGGAAGCTGTCCATTGGTGATGACGACTTTTGCTTTTGGCACGAGAGACTCGATTTCTTTTTTGATAATTGGAAGTGTTTTGATGGTATTGTGGACGAAAAATACTTTTCACCCACGAGCAAGTTCTTCTTCTATGGCGCGCTTGACGATGGTCTGGTCATACCGAGCGACTGCCGTATGAATGGGCTTTTTCCCATGTGGCGGAGTAGACAATATTGAGAAATTTTTCACGCCCGAGAGAGCGAGATTGAGCGAACGAGGAATCGGTGTCGCAGAGAGTGCGAGTGTATCGACACCTGCCTTGAGGTGCATGATTTTTTCTTTGTCTGTCACACCGAATTTGTGTTCTTCATCGACGACGACGAGTCCGAGATTGCGAAATTTTATATCTGGCGAGAGGAGCCTGTGCGTCCCAATCACACAATGAATAGTTCCATCCTTCAATCATTTCAGAACTGCATTAATTTCTTTGGTCGTGCTCATACGCGTCATCATCGCCACATTCACGCCAAACGGTTTGAGACGCTCACGAATTGACTCATAATGTTCATATGCGAGGACGACGAGCGGTGCAAGAAAGATAGTCTGTTTTTCATTCAGAAATGCACGATAGACAGCATGGAGTGAAACTTCTGTTTTGCCAAAACCGACATCACCCGAGAGGAGTCTATCCATCGGTTTTTCGCTGTTCATATCCGCCATGATACCATGAATCGCCTCTTCTTGATCGAGCGTATGCTTATGCGGAAATGCCATATGAAATGTCTCTTCTTTTTCTGGAAAGTCCATCATCGACACGCCTCCAGCCATACGACGAGCCGCATGATTCGCGAGGAGCTCTTCTGCAATATTTTGGATTTCTTCATTGGTCTTTGCGAGAATAAGCTTCCACGCAGGACTTCCTAATCTGGTTAAAGTTGGTGTCGTCTCTCCGACAAATTTTGAGACACGATGAAGCTCCTCGACCGGCACAAAGAGTCTATCCTTCTCCGCGTATTCTATCTCGATATATTCGCGCTCCGTTCATGACAACGTATTTCGGACGATTCATTGAAAAATCCCCACACCATGAAAGAGATGTACCACAGGATCACCTGCCTTTATCTGCACGAGCAAGTCCAGTTGTGGTCGCTTCTTCCGTCGAAAGACTCCACCCAAGAGTGGTCAAATCAGCTCATCCGTGATGACACAAACACTTCCTTCATTCTTCATTATTCATTCTTCATTATTCATTGGCATGACGAAGGAAGGCCCCCCAAGTTTCCACGCATGAATCCGTGCTTCTATCTCATTATCCGCACAAAACTTCTCCATGACTGAAGGTTGTTTCGTGAGAACTATAATTTCATTTCTTTTGTCCTTTGTACTTTGTCCTTTGTATTTTTTTAAAAATTGAACTAACTCTGAGAGCGTATCACACTCGACATACTCAATTCCCACAGGAGGATGCTCTGGATTGACTATCTGGTTTATCTCAATCGGCGAATACTCACGACGAATCCTCTCAAAATCAGGTGCGAAATCGAGACCAAGAGCCAAGGATTGTGGTTGTTTATTTGCCATGAAACGTTTGCAAGGGATGTTATGACGAATATAATGGAAATCAATCATTAGTTATGTGAAAAAAAATATTTCATATCATATTATCTTTAGCTATATCGTATTTAGCAGCTAATTTTTTAAATTTAAATCAATTACTAATAATATGATTAGCTCTCTTTTCTGGACCACTCTGAGCATGGAAATCTAAAACAGATCAAATTACAAAACCTATCGCAGAAAAACAATCAAAAATTGATGCAGAATTCAAAAAAATGTGAATATATACAAAATCGCCCTGGTTAAAAGGAGTAGACAGAGAAACAAGAAGAATGGTATACATATGATGAGTCATAAGTATTATCTATGCTCTCTTAATAGTTTTCTTTATGTTCAAGCTAGGTTTCTGGAAAGGATTATTACTCTTAATTGCAGACACTCTGACTGGTATAACTTTCTGAGAGATATTCAAAGAAGCAGACTATCATAATTTATTTACAGTGACACTATTTGGAGCAATTATTATATCTACGTTAATCACATATTCCTATATTTATTAAAAAACATTGGAGATAAACAGAAGCGAGAGTCCGAGAGCAAATACTGTCTGAGCGTCGTGAATATAGAATTGAAGTTGCTGATCTGGAGAGCGAGTTTATTTGCTTTCGGTGGTTTTGGGTACTTTTGCCATCAAAAG
>CAZLKD010000119.1:1233-2737 GCA_964560015.1 uncultured Candidatus Peribacteria bacterium | reverse complement strand
TTATTTCCCCTGAAACACAGCGCGAAAGGTGAGGAGGAGGATTTTTGTATCCAAGAGGAGGCTCCAGTTCTCGATATAGAAGAGGTCAAGCTCTATCTCGCGGTCAAACGAATTGGTATCGCGGCCATAGACCTGTGCCATACCGGTGATGCCGGGTTTGATGGTGAGGACCTGGCGCTGTTTGTCAGAGTATTTCTCGACTTCTTCAGGGAGGTGTGGTCGTGGTCCGATAAAACTCATATTACCTCTGATAACATTGATAATCTGTGGTAATTCATCGATAGACCAGCGACGTATCCATTTGCCAAATTGTGTGATGCGAGGGTCATCTTTTTTCTTGAAAAGGGGGCCATCATTTCTCTCATTTTTGAGATCTCACTTCATCTCTTCTGCTCCATGAATCATAGATCGAAATTTGATCATAGAGAAGAGTCTTCCACCCCGTCCGACACGTCTGCTGACATAGAAGGGAAATCCAGGAGATTCGAGTACGATGAGGAGACTGAGACCTATCCAGATAGGCAGGAGGAGTATGAAAAGAAGAATTCCCAAAAGAAGATCAAATGCTCTTTTTACGACACGGCCCCATGCTGTGATACCTATAGTACGAATCTCCACGAGTGGTATACGCCCAACGAAATCAATGTGAGCATTGTTTTTGTTTGTTTCGTAGAGATTGCCGACATAGCGATAGGTGACCCCGTTGATCTGGCAGTATTCAAAGAGGATTTTTTTGAGTTCGTAGGGGAGATCGTGAGATAGGATGACTACTTCGTCAATATCTTCTTCGGAGATAACATCAGCATGTGATCAGATAGTTCCCAGGTATGTAAATTGGCTTTTCTGAGTGAAGGGTGCGAGGTAACCTACTATCTCGAGGTGGTATTGATGGGTGAGGGATTTTTCGAGATGTGATTCGCTGTGATTCATGATGAGCAGGATCTTTCGCTTGTGAAACCAGCCATGATGAAATCCGTACATTCGCACCCACCGGAGACAGATTCGTTCGAGGATGATGCCCGTGAGGGAAAATAAAAATGCATAGATGAGGATGAGTCGGGGAATGAGAATGGTTTCGTAGGGAAAGCCATTGGTCAGATATATCAAGCCAATCATGATAAAAAATGCCACGAAGACAGACTTCACAAGTGTGAATACTTCTTCGATAATTCCCATGATGCGCTCGATGGCATAGAGCTTTTGAAAGGCGAAGATTGTCCCTATGATGCCGTAACTAATGAGAGCTATCGTGATAAGGTAGGGAAATTCAATGGTTCTCTGAGGTAGAATTACCCCAGGTATCAGGTCTGTGGTGATACGGATTTCTCGGGCAATGAGAAAGGCTCCCACTACGAGGAGTAACTCGAGAGGTATCTTTACGAGTCAGAAAAAGAACTCATGTCGGCGCATGGCAAAATTATAGATGAAATATTTGACTTTTCAACTTTGGATATGGTACGATAGGTACATATGCAACAAAAAAATATATTTCTCCTGCTCGCTC
>CAZLKD010000119.1:0-1223 GCA_964560015.1 uncultured Candidatus Peribacteria bacterium | reverse complement strand
TTTATCCCAAATACAGCCTCTCTCCAGGCGAATATTACTTCTGATAGAACACCAAATCAAGTGACTGTTCAGATACCAGAGGAAAAAATCTATACTGGTCGTGAACCAGATGAGATCATAAAAACTATTCAACAGTACGTACAGGACAATAATCCCGACGCTGCAAAAAAGCTCTATGATGAGCTCTATATGGCGCATCAGGCTCGCGATATCAATCCTATGGGTGGAGAAGTTTCAGGAGAAGTGGCTGGATTGGCACGATAATAAACGAGTATTTCAGTTCTGACAGAGCTCGATACTTTAAAAACGCAGTCCTTCGTCGTCGTCCTCTACTATTTTAGTTCTATTTTTATTCCGTATTCTCTCTTGCCGTCTTCTCTCTCTTTTGTGGCTATTTTGTATATGTTTATCATTCATCATTGTTCATTGACGATAAATTGCTAAGTGCATATCATGGCACTGGTGCTCATCAAAACCTATTTCTATCAACCAATCAGAGAAATGCGTAATGTCCTTCCCCTTTATGTAGAGATGTTTTTTATTCATCGATACGTTCATTGATTCCGCAGTTGTCTGATCCACAGCTATAACACAGTGATAGACTATATAGTACAAAATATTATAAAAAGCTAAATCGCTTGATTGTTTTTTCCGCATGTAAAATATATTTTCTACACAAAAACAAACTATGTCGTAGCATATTACATTGAGTCCCGGGAGGGAATTATGAGTGGTGCGTCTAGGAAAAATAGACAGTGCTTTGTTTAAACATTTTGCTAAATCCGTTCTTATGCCTGTTTCTTTCTGTAATCTTTGAAAGACGTTTCTGACACATTCTAAAGCCATGGCATATATTTGTTCTTGTAATACAACATCAGGATCTCATTTTGTGAATGATTCTAAGCATTCTTGAAGAGATGTAATGTCTCAAGATGTAAGAGCATTTTGTATTCAGCCAAGACTTATAAGCACTCAAATCCTTTGCTGTAGCAGAGAAATTCATCCGCGCTGTTTTAGAATAGTAGCGACCACCTCGGGTGGTATAAGAGACAGAAATTTATCTCATGTCAGAATATCTAACGTATCAGTTAGCGTGGCCTCGTTCATATACATTTATAATAAATGAAAATAAAACTAGTCAAATTATATTATATTTTAAAATATATGTTTGCATTTTTCTGCTCGTTATTATACTACCCCCACTTCCAGCACTTCTGGAGAGT
>CAZLKD010000118.1:0-2778 GCA_964560015.1 uncultured Candidatus Peribacteria bacterium | reverse complement strand
ATCACACTATCATCTTTCAAGGTCTTATTGCCAAGTATTTTTGTCTGCAAATCAATCTTTGCTTGGAGTTCATGGACAGAAGTTTCAGTGGCATTTTTTTGAGCATGAAGCTCGAGAATCTTTGTGATAAAATTTGCACTACTATTCGGATCCGTGACCGTCAAAGTGACCCGTGCATCTTGAGAAAATTTTACATACCCTGGATTGCATTTTTTATCAGTTCATGCGGTCTCAAAAAATCCTCCTCAGAAATCCCACTGACAGAGAGCGCCATCAGTTCATTCTGTGGAAAAATTCACCTGACACGTATCAGTCTTGCACGTAAAAAACTCATCCAAACCGCTCTGAACAATTATCCCAGCATATGAGAGATTCATCTGCCCAGCTCCTCAACCAGAAGGCCCATCAGCAGTAGGTCAGATAAGCGTGATAACGCGAGTCAGCATGGTCTCACCAGCGATATTTTTTGTTTCTATGGTCAGTTTATGGTTTCCGATTGGAACGGTAAACGTGTCCGGATTACAATCGCTTTCCTCAATGCCAAAATCCGTCGTAATATGACACGTGAGTTTCGACGATTCCACTCCATCCAGTTTCGGCGTCACCAGTAGATTGACCTTGCAGTCGGTTTTTGATGTATCGCAGGTATACTCAGTTTTGGAAGTGTCCTCTTTCCCGATAAGATAGGTCGGCTGCTGCCATGTGATATCTGTGACGACTTTCGTCGGATCGATGCTCTCATCAATAACTGGATTTTTTATCACCACGGTGGATGTTTGCAGGACAGTATTTTTATTTTTATCGAGGATTTTGATGGTGAGAGTATGATCACCTTTTGGCACGATAGAGGTATTTGGATTGCAGGCGTCTGTGGTAGGCGCCAGCTCAAAATCAGTTGAGATCTCACAGGTTAATTGCGAGGAGTCGGCACCATCCAATTTCGGCGTCACGAGGAGGTTTATCCTACATTCAGATTGTACTGAATCACAGATATATTCACTGAGTGTCGTATCTTCTTTTCCTACGAGATAGGTTGGTGACTGCCACGTCTTTGATTGTGTGACGCGGAGAGGATCGAGAGAACCATCGGAATGGGCTATGATGAGACTTCATTCTGTCACAACACTGGCATCAGCAATTTTTTTTACGATGAGATGGACGGTCCAGTTTCACACTGGAAATTCTACCGTACTTGGATTGCACTTATCTTCTTGACCTGTCGTTCAAAATCAAAAATCTATCAAACAGTCATAATGCGTCGATGGTTCATCTGTGGGAACACTCGAGGTGAAGTCAAAATTGACCTTGCAAGCACCCTGGGAAAGGTCACAATTATATGTTGAGAGGTCTGGCGTGTCTTTTTCAGAAAGATATGTCGGCTGTTGAAAGGTCCAGTGAAAATTGGTTCATTCACTCCTCAATTGCGGTAAAAACCCTAGGAGAAGAGCGATCGTTAAAAGAAATTTACTTCTCCTAAGAACCATAGAAGGATTATACTGGTTTTCCGCATCTGAAAAGTTGTTTTTTATCTAAAAATATGGCAAAATAAGAGGGTATGAAGAAATTTCTCCCCTACGCTCCGCTTGCACTCCTCATTGTCGGCACATTTGCTCTGCAGATCAGTACGACGAGACAGGATGCTGGGCTCTTGAGTAATTCACTCTCCACTGTCTCTGGCGAAGTCTCTGTCGCCATCTGTACAAAACCAGAATGATTCACCGAAGGCACGGAAAGTGCCTGGTGCCAACGCGGACTCGTGGCAGACATCAAGCAAAAACGCAATATCTGGAATTGGTCATGTCTCATCGGAGATGTGGTGCGTACCTGTACATTTGAAAAAACGAGCTCCTATCCGACACACGGAAGTATATTCTTTCATCGCGACTAAAAAATGGGGCTCTCTGCACTCTACATCATCTTCGCTTCAGGCATCTGGTGAATAGACGGATATGTCCGCCAGTGAACTCCGCTTGGGGGAAATATCCTCATAGCTCTCGAAACAACTATTGCAGGAGTGATCCTTTTACTCTTTCTCTGGTCTTTTAAAAAGAACCATATCAAGAAAGTGCAGAACATGAAAGCTCTTATCGGGATGATACTTCTCGGAGGTGTAGGCGGGTCATGGTGTTTCGCACAGGCACTTTCAGCCACTGACTCTCTCGGGTTCGTGTTTGTACTGATTGGTTTGCAGCCTATTTTCACGATTATCACATCAGCACTCGTCCTGGGAGAACATCCAAGAGGCTCTTTTTATGCTTTTGCTGCCACCACTATATTTGCCAGCATACTCCTCACGGTCGGTGATACAGGCTTTTCTCTTGAGGGTACTTCGATGCATGCCTATGTTTACGCAATTTTGACCGCTGTTTTTTGGTGATCAGGTACGACTCTCAGCAAGATAGTCCTGACACACAACTCGCATCTCTATGCCCTCGCTCTGAGATTATTTTTTACTGGTCTTATTGGATGGGTTATTGTCTATTTTTCACATGAAATGATAGGCGTTTGAGAAATCGTCACAAAACTCAGCTCTAGCCCCGTAAATGTCCTCTTTCTCATATTTATCTCAGATCTCCTTGGTTATTGACTCTACTACCGTGGACTACGTGATGTGCCTGCTACAATAGCCACTATTTTTGAGCTTGCATTCCCCCTTACAGGATTTGTACTCGACTACATGCTCTACGATGTCACACCTTCACCAATGAAGGTCATTGCGGCCCTCACCATTCTCATGAGTATCGTCATCCTGCCCCACTGCCATTTTATTGAGGAAAA
>CAZLKD010000117.1:0-2807 GCA_964560015.1 uncultured Candidatus Peribacteria bacterium | reverse complement strand
TTAATTCGTCTAATCATTTTGCATCAGAGACACCATTTGCGAGGTTATCCATGAGATTCTGATTTACTTCAGGGGAGAGATGCTTATTGAGTTTTTCTAGGGCCGTCTTTATTGCTACTGGATCTTTGCTTTCAATGGATGAAATAAGTTCATTGAGGAGAGATTGATATTCTGTTTGTAAACTCTGTATTCGATTTTCAACTCCTGATTTGTAGACTGGATCTCTCTGGAGCCATCGTCCAAAGTTTGTCATCATACCATTGTTATCGCCTCCGTGTATCTGTGTTTCTGCCAAGAGAATTGACCAGAGAAGGGGATATGTATTTGCTTTTTTTGAGAAAGTTTCAAAGAGAGGTTGAAGTGTATTATTCTTATCTATGTCTCTGAGATTTTTGAGAACATTTGCTTTTACTTCGCTTATATCGTTGAACTCTACTGCTCATTTATCAATTTTATCTGCATCAACATCAACATTTACTTCATCTTTATCTCCTTTGCTAAAATATGGCTTAGATTCAAATTTTCATACTGGTTTAGGTGTAAGTTTTGTCTCAGTGGTTTCTGGAACTATTTTTTTAGCAGGCTTTACTTCTTCTATTTCTATTGGTCTGCGAAATTTTGGCGGTAATGTACCAAATTCAGGCATCCATGGTGATATCGGCGTAAAATCTGGTACTGTAGGAGTCGGAATATCCATATGTACATACCCAGCGTAGATCCACCCTGTATCTGTGCCTTTTGATCCACCGTTCATCGTTGCATCGTTTTTGACTTCACACTTGTAGTAGAGCTTTGACTGACCATCGGCTTCATCTATTTTGTAAGCAGCTTCGAGGACTTTTACTGTTGCATTTTCCTTCATCGCATCAACTCATTTGAGTACATTTCCCTTCTGTTTTCGGATCCATATATCATTATTTTTCCCATCATTTAAAGATACTATTTTTCACTCCTTTCCTTTCCCAATATGATTATTCATCATTTGAATGCGCATATCTTGAGAGGCATGAAGCGCTTCAGCTTTGGCTATAGTTCAAGAAACATCTTGGGCTTCTTTAATCTGGGGGCTAAACTTTTCTGACATATAAAAAGGGTTAAACAGTATCACTTTACCAGATTTTTTTCTGTATTGCAAATATTCGTTCACTATGTTTTGTTGCCGTTGATAAAAGAGACTTTTTGTTATAATTACACTGTGACCAAAACTCTCGATACCGATGCCCTGATCCAAGAAATAATCCTCCAGTATTCCACATACGGGAAAGAGGGGAGTGAGATGATTCAGAGAGCCTATGATTATGCGAAAAAATCGCATATGTGAGTAACGAGAAAATCTGGTGAACCCTATTTAGATCATCCCATATCAGCAACACAAGAGCTCATGGTGATAGAGCCCGACTTGATCACCCTGGTTGCCACTATTGTCCATGATACAGTCTCAGATGGATCGGGAACCCTCGATGAAATAGAGCAAAATTTCTGAATTGAAGTACGATGTATCGTTGAAGCGCTTGATAAAATCGGACTTATCAAGTATCGTGGCGATGCGTCGACAGCTGAACGCCTTCAGAGAACACTCATTGCTATGGCGCAAGATGTGCGAAGTATCTTCGTCAAATTCGCTGATCGTATCGATAACCTCCGGACTCTCCAGTATCACGAAAATCCTGAAACCGCGAAGAGAATTGCTGACGAATCACTCTCTATCTATGCGCCCATTGCTGCCCGACTGGGGCTTTATGCCTTCAAGGAAACGATGGAGAGCCTTTCGCTCAGACAGCTTGACCTGGATGCCTATCTCCATGTTACAGGAGAACTCGCTCACTATACGCTTGAACAGGACAAATTTCTCACACAGTCTGTGGAGAAAATAAAAAAAATCCTTCCCGAAAAATACCGTGATGCCGTCACGTACCGTGTCAAAAAACCCTATTCTATCTACCGTAAGCTCACACAACAGGGGGTGAAGAGTATTCGTGATATTTATGACGTTTTCGCGCTTCGTATCATCGTTCACGACCTCTCTGATTGCTATGCCGTTCTCGGCCTTATTCACGGACATTTCAAGCCCCTTTCTGACCGTTTCAAAGATTTCATAGCTGTTCCAAAGCCAAATGGTTACCAGAGTCTCCATACGACTGTGCTTGGTTTTGAGGGCTATCAACAGCCTATCGAGATACAGATTCGTACGGCACAGATGGATCAGGATGCAGAAGAGTGAAAAGCATCACACATTCTCTACAAGATGTACGGTGGCAAAACGCCAAAAAAAGAGGATTACCAGGATGTGGTTCAGATGACGATGGATGCCCTTCTCGAACAAGGGTCTTTGCTTGGTAAAAAAGTCTCGCTTCCTACGCTCTTTGTCTTTTCTCCGCGTGGTGATGTCTTTGAGCTACCGCACAAGTCGACTCCAGTTGATTTTGCTTATGCAGTCCATACCAATATCGGATATCATACGCTCTGAGCTCGTGTGAATGGGAAAATCACAACGCTTGATGCTCAATTACGCGATGGAGATGTGGTCGAGATTATCACGAGCCCACAGGCTCATCCGGCGGCTCAGTGGCTCGATTTTGTCGTTTCTTCGAAGGCAAAATCCCAGATAGGAGTAGAGGTGAAGCGTCTCTCTGGAGATCGTGCCCGTATCATTGCAAGAGGCAAAAAAATGCTTTTTGATGCATTTCAGATGGCGGGCATAGTACTCCTGGATGATTTGTCTAATTTTTCTCAGTATTATGGGAGTGTTCTTGATTCAAAAAAACAAGAAGAGCTCTACTATCATATCGGTCAATGAATGAGGAAGC
>CAZLKD010000116.1:0-2848 GCA_964560015.1 uncultured Candidatus Peribacteria bacterium | reverse complement strand
AGCACGGAAAGCACTTCCCTGTTGATGCTGGAGCGGACGAAGTACGTTTTGACCGTTTCCTCGTCACGAAAATGGTATCCGATAGGGCTCTCAAGGCAGGCATCGTCAAACCCGTTTCTGCTCATACCATACGACACTCCTTTGCCACTACCCTCCTCGGAAATGGTGCTGATCTCCGCTCTATACAAGAACTCCTCGGACATAAAAATATAGCTACGACACAGGTTTACACCCACGTCACCAATAAGCAACTCCGAGAGGTGCATCAGAAGTTTCACGTGTAATTTTCCCGTCATCCCGTGTTGCAGAAAATGCAAGACAAAGAAATGACACGGGATCCATCACTGCTTATAAAAATATTCGGTGATGGATTCCATCTCGCGTCTTCGACAAGCTCAGACTTGGCTGGAATGACGGTAACCGTGATTTGCTATTCCTGCAAATACGTTACTATTCACGCATGACTCCCCTCCCATCAAATCTCCTCGGTGTTTTCGAAAACATCTCTCCTGCTGACCAAGAAAAAATTGTTACTGGTTGGTCTCATCCTCGTAGTATCGTCTCTTTTCGAGTGAATCACCTCAGATTTTCTCGTACAGAAGTCGTAGAAGAGCTCAAAAAGGCATCACTCCCCTACAGTGTCTGGCCTTGTTGGGAAGAGGCTTTTTATCTCGATAAAGAGCACGAATACGCTCTTCGAGGTCTTGAGATGTATAAAACTGGTAAAATCTACGTCCAGAGTCTCTCGAGCATGATACCGGCTCTCTGTCTCGAACTCGAACCAGGACAAAAAATCCTCGATATGGCAGCTGCTCCAGGCTCAAAAACGACACAAATGGCGAGCATGCTTCACTGTAAATGTTCTATTGTCGCGCTCGAAAAATTTGGAGTCAGACTCGAAAAACTCGTGCATACCCTCAAGGCTCAGGGCGTAGAAGAATGTGTCGAAGTGATGAAAATCGATGCAACAGAACTCGTCTCACATTTTAGTAAAGATCCGACCAAGAATAAAGGTGAAAAGATGTTTGATAGGATTCTCCTCGATGTACCGTGTAGCTCTGATGGCCGCATCAATCTTGAAGATGAAAAAACATATCAATGGTACAGCTGAGATAAATCAAATTCTAAGTCCCTGCTCCAGTATGAGATGCTCGAACAAGCTCGCAAGATGCTCGTCGACGGTGGAAAAATCGTCTATTCAACATGCTCTATCTCTCGCCGTGAAAACGAAGATGTCGTCCAGAAATTCCTGAAAACTCATCCAGAATTTACCCTCCTCCCCTCACCTATCGCTCCTGACTATACCCTCGAAGACAATATGAACCGCTGGTATCCAAGCCCCATGATGGAAGGATTTTTTGTAGCGATTTTAGAGAGAAAATAGAAAATTAGATACTTCTTCAGTTAGCTTTTGCATATCCTTTATACTCTTTCGTAAGATGGGTAAGGTAATTTTATACTTTCGAAAAACAATTAATCCATTTTCTTTACTGGTTTTAGCATCAACACGGATATAACCATCTTTATCAAGAGTGTTCCATTTTCAGTGTGCAATTTTGTTTCTAAAAATAGTTATATCCTGTAATTTTTTAATTAGAGAGTCGAGCATCTCTATTTTTTTCTTATTTTCAGTAAAAGAAATGTATGGAAATACTGAATTATAAAATAGACTTATTTTATCAAACGTTTCTAAGTCTTTTGTAATAACGTATCAAAAGTTATGATTTTTCTCATTAATTAATTCCGCCAAAGCAATATCAATTTCATGTTCTAAATAGCTGAAATCAATTAAGAAAGTTCAAATATAAAAAGCATAATCTGTTTTTTTCTTCAACAAAAGTTCTTCATTTCAGTTACTGTCATATTGATCCAGTTTTTCGTATTTTATTTCTAGAGGACTAATTATTTTCTTCTTCTTTTTATTCATTACAACATCTATTTTATTTTAAAATATACCCTCTCCCCTTCATCGTAATTACTCTCCCCCTCGGTGTTCTCTCAATAAGACCAATTTTTATCAGAAATGGTTCGATGACATCTTCGATAGTCGCTGCCTCCTCCCCTACCATCGCAGAGAGTGTATTGATACCGAGAGGATTGTTTCCATTTTCTCCGAGGAGTTTCAGGATTTGTCGGTCGATATCGTCGAGACCATATTCATCGATATGGATTTCTGCGAAGAGGGATTTGAGGTCTGAGAGCTTGCCGAGTGTGTGATAATCACGGACGATTTTTGTGAGACGATTGGCGATACGAGGTGTTCAACGACTGCGTTTTGCAACCTCATGTGCTTCATCATTTCCGAGTTCGACGCCGAGGATTTTTGCGGTTCTTTCGACGATTTTTGCGAGGTCAGCATCTTCGTAGAGATCCATCTTCCACACATTTCCGAATCTATCACGGAGTGGATGACTGAGAGATGAGAGACGAGTGGTCGCACCGATAAGGGTAAACTTTGGGAGATCCATCTTGACTGAGGTCGCACCAGGGCCAGTACCGACCATGATGTCCACTTGATAGTCCTCCATCGCAGAGTAGAGGATTTCTTCTATTACAGGTTTGAGTCGGTGGATTTCATCGATGAAGAGTACATCACCCGCTTGGAGACTTGTGAGGACGGAGAGCATGTCAGCTGGTTTATCGATGGCAGGGCCAGAAGTATGACGGAGGCTTGCGCCAGTTTCAGCTGCTACTAGCATCGCGAGAGTTGTTTTTCCAAGCCCTGGAGGCCCGTAAAAGAGGATATGTTCGACGTTGGTATTTCGGACTTTCGCAGAGTCGAGAGCGACTTGCAGGTGTTTTTTTATCATCGTCTGTCCGATGTACTCTGAGAGCTTTTTCGGACGGA
>CAZLKD010000115.1:0-2917 GCA_964560015.1 uncultured Candidatus Peribacteria bacterium | reverse complement strand
ATTGCGCAAAATGAATCGATTAATTGGTTTCCAGACCATTTCAAACACGGCCGATTCCTCAAATCGCTCGAATCCGCTCCAGACTGGTGTATTTCTCGTTCTCGCTTTTGGGGAACACCGATGCCAGTATGGCAAAACTCTGATGGTTCAGAACGTGTCGTTATCGATTCTCGTGAAGAGCTCTATCAGAGAAATAAACCGCTTGGGCAGATAACAAAGATTATTTTTATCCGACATGCGGAAAGCGAAGGGAATGTTGGCAAATTTTTCGCTAAACCAGAAACCCCTCTCACAGAAAATGGCCTCAAGCAAGCAGAGCAATTGATCGAAGAATTAAAAAACGATCAGATAGATGTGATTATCAGTTCACCATTTACGAGAACAATGCAAACAGCAACACCGGTAGCCAAAAAACTTGGTATTGAAATCATAACTGACGAGAGAGTTGTAGAGTGGAATGTTGGGAAATTTGTAGGTACAAATGCTGGCACTCCAGAAGAAAAAGAAGATGCGAGAAGAGGCTATTCCGAACTGGATCATGCGAGAGGGGAAACTGGAGAAACCAGACAACAGGTCATAGATCGATGACAGAATTTTCTCAATGAAATAGTTGCACAGTACCCATGAAAAACAGTTGCGCTTTTTTCACATAATGCTTTTGGAAAGATATTTTTTTCCCACCTCAGAGATGATTCATCATACCTCAAGAAAAATATTATTAATTGTGAAGTAAGAAAATTTTACATCGACAACAATACTGGCAAAGAAATAAATCTTCATCGTCCGTATATTGATAAAATTGAGCTTCCATGAAAAAATGGAAACTTGAAACGCATCCCCGAAGTCCTCGATGTCTGGATGGATAGTGCTTCGATGCCGTATGCACAAGTGCATTATCCATTTGAAAATCAGGCAAAGATGGAAGCGAGTTTCCCAGCGGATTTCATCGCAGAATATACGGGTCAGATCCGTGCGTGGTTTTATGTGATGCACGCGATTGGTGTGATGGTGAAATGATCTCCAGCCTTCAAAAATGTTGCGGTCACTGGTGTTATCAATGGTACTGACGGGCGCAAGATGAGTAAATCATTCGGCAATTATCCAGATCCTCGCGAGACGATTGAAAAATATGGTGCTGATGCGATTCGCTTTTATCTCATGGGTGGTACGCTCATGAAAGGCGAAGATATGACTTTCTCAGAAGCAGGTATCCAAGAATCGATCAAGCGCGTTCTTCTTCCGCTCTGGAATTCGTACACGTTCTTCGCAACATACGCAAATATTGATAACTGGGAATTCACGGATTATTCGACGAAGAAAACACATGAACTCGATACCTGGATTATCTCTCGACTTCACACGCTGATTCAGGATACAAGAGTCTCAATGGATGCTTATGATCTCCAGAAAACATGTGATGCGATTATGGTCTTCCTCGATGGTCTCAATAACTGGTATATCCGACGAAACCGTCGCCGTTTTTGGAGAAGTGAACTCGATGCAGATAAAAAAAGTGCGTACGAGACGCTCCATGAAGTCCTCGTCACGATGACAAAACTCCTCGCGCCTATCTGTCCATTTATTGCGGAGTATTTGTATGGTAATTTGAATCCAAGTAGCGTCACTCCTGCGGAGGCAGGAGTCTATCAGGGATGGATTCCCGCCTTCGCGGGAATGACGGAATCAGGCTCCGTCCATCTCACTGATTTTCCAGCAGTGAATAAAGAATTGATTAATCTTGAGGTGAATCAGAAAATGACAGACCTCCAAAATCTCACCAATCTCGGTCTCGCGATTCGTGGTCGTGAGAAACTCCGTGTCAGACAGCCACTCCGAGCAGCGACTATCACGCTCGAGCTCGATGACAGTGCGCGTGAGACACTTGCTGAAGAATTAAACGTGAAGGAAATACATACTGTAAAAGATGTCTCAGAGTATGTCACCATCACGTATTCTCCTGATGCGAAAAAAATCGGAGCGACCGAGAGAAAACAGTGGATGAAAACGATTATCGCTGACGCAAAAGCAGGGAAGTGAACCCTGACTTCAGAAGGCACGCTTGAACTCACTGTCCCAGAATCACCAGACGGAAAAGTGATTCTTGCAGCGGATGAATTTGAAGCTGTCTACACACCAAAATCTGGCTCAACGATTGCTTTTGCTGGTAGCGCTGGCTATGTCATCGGTCTCGATACAACGCTCGATGAAGCTCTCACGTTTGAGTGATATGCACGCGATATGATCCGAGGAATCCAGGATGCTCGAAAAGAACTCTGATTTCAAGTCACTGACCGTCTTCAACTCGCACTCACTTCAGACAACGAGATGCTCGGGAAAATTCTCGCAGCACATCAGAGCATGATCGAGAAAGAGACTTTGTGTAGCATTGCCCCCTTGATAAAGGGGGGTAGGGGGGATTTAAAAAGTGATAAAGAAATTGAAATTGATGAAGGGTTTGTAATTTCATTGACGCTCTCAAAATAATCCTATAATTATCTCTATGCGAACTCTCTCAACATCAATGATGCACCTGCTCACTC
This sequence comes from uncultured Candidatus Peribacteria bacterium, assembly GCA_964560015.1. Taxonomy (GTDB): domain Bacteria; phylum Patescibacteriota; class Gracilibacteria; order BD1-5; family JAGOOR01; genus JAGOOR01. Next base: position 377 of record CAZLKD010000115.1, on the reverse strand, counting down.
TTGTGGCCAGGTAGTTTTTCGTTTTCTCCTAATTCTACTCCTCAGGTCACACGACCTGGGGATTTTTTTGTTCTTATTTTATGGTTCTCAATCTCCAAAACATCGAATCTCGTATCGTATCAGAATTTTCTGGTATTACAGAGGAGATTCATCAGATCCTTAGTGATGTTCGCGAGGCAGTATCTGCTCACATATTTCGCCACGAACTTCGTCCGAGAGATGTTTTTCAGATGAGGATCATGACACACGATGAACACATGCAACAGATACCACCAAATGAACAAACCTATCTCATTATCAACTTTGGTAAACAACCCCTCGACACCTCGTACTTCACATATCTTCAGTCCTATTACTGAAAAATTATTTTCTTCCAT
>CAZLKD010000114.1:0-2925 GCA_964560015.1 uncultured Candidatus Peribacteria bacterium | reverse complement strand
TTTGGTCTTGCGATTTCATATATAGCCCAGAGTCTTCTACCTATCGCTCAGACTTATGCTCTTGCTCAGATACTCTCTGAAGTAGTTTGATTGGTGTCGGCTGGGGCCACGCATTTTTCCCATACACTTAACTTCTGGATTGTGGTCGCTCTTGTGGCCACTATTCTACGACAACTCTCCGATCTCGGTTCCAACTTTTTCTGGTTTCGTTTGCGCTATGTTTCTGATAAGCATATTTATGGGGATTTCCTCTCACGACTAGCGAAGATAGACATGCCCTATCACGAAGACCCTACGTTTCAGTCTGATATCAAAAAAATCGAAGATGCACTCGCATGGCGCGTGATGAGTTTCGTTCAGAGCACCCTCAGTATCCTCTCGCAGACTATTGGTATTCTCCTCATCTCGGGACTTTTCATCCAGATTGCGTGGTGGATTCTCCTGGTTATTCTCATCCCAGTTATCCTCGATTACCTCATCAGTATACATTTTGGTGCGGATATGTGGGGTATATGGCTCTCAGATGGTGATGAGAAAAAACAGGCTGATCATGCCCTCGACTGATTCAAAAATCGTGAAGTGATACGTGAGTCAAAGATCTACGCTTTTGGAGAATACATCGCGAATAAGTACCGTGAAGCATACGCTATTTTTACCCGCAAGTTTGTCGGAAAACTCAATCGAAAATATACAGCTCTTGGAGCTTCAAGTATCTTATCTTCTTGTATCTCCATCGGTCTGCATATCTTCCTCCTTTCCCAGCTTCTTGCTCGCGAGATAGTCCTCGCACAGTATTCATTTCTCCTCGGTAGTCTCGGAACCATTGGTGGGTATTTTGCTTCTTTTCAGATGAATCTCGCCAGCCTCTATGAAAATGGTCTCTATGTCTTTGATCTCAGGAGAATTTTTGAACTTCCTGATATCATCGATAAAACAAAATCACTCCAAAAAGTTCCAAATGTTGCTCCAAAGATAGAGTTTCGAAATGTTTCGTTTTCTTATCCAAAGAGTAGTGAGAAAGTCCTCGATCAGCTCTCTTTCACTATTGAGGCAGGGAAGCGCGTTGCTCTTATCGGAGAAAACGGAGCCGGGAAGACCACCATTATTAAACTCCTTGCGCGTTTTTACGATGTTCAGGAAGGGCAGATCCTCATCAATGGTGTAGATATCCGGGAGATTGACCTGGCTACCTATTATCACCTCTGGTGAGTGCTTTTTCAATACTTTGCTCGATACTGGTTTACTGTCACAGAAAATGTCGCCCTTTCTTGTATTGCCGAAAGAGGTGATGAAGCGCGTGTGGCTGACGCTTTAGCACGTGCTGATGCTTCGGGTTTGGTCGAAAAACTTCCAAGGAAGGAGAATACTATGCTCTCGACTGACTTCACTGATGGTGTCGATCTCTCTGGTGGAGAATGGCAGAAAATCGGTATCGCTCGATGTATGTTCGCGGATCCAAAATTTATCATCCTCGACGAACCGACGAGTGCTCTCGATGCTCTCGCTGAATCTCGTGTCTTCGATCAGCTCTATGCTCTCGCAGAGGATACCACTATGCTCATCGTCTCTCACCGATTTGCTACCGTACGAAAAGCAGATAGTATCATCGTACTTCAGCATGGGAGAATTGTCGAACTCGGTACTCACACTGAGCTCATGGCCCATAAATGACTCTATGAAGAAATGTTTACTACACAGGCGGCAGGATATATTGACGCGTAGCGTTCAATATATCAATGAAAAATTAATAATGTATAATGATGGATTTTTTAATCGGAATCAACAAATTAAACCAATGAAACACACAAAACGTATTAAACTGAACATTCATGTCTAAAAAAAAGATACTTGTCTGACTCTCTGGCGGTGTTGACTCTGCTGTTTCTGCCTATTTACTGAAAGAGCAGTGATATGATGTCAGCGCTGGATTTATGATCAATTACCTCACCGAAGACGATTCGTGCCCAACACGAGTGGATATGGCCGTTGCGCGAGAAGTGGCTGAGTATTTGGAAATCCCATTTTTCACATTTGATTTTGTCGCAGAGTATGAAAAAAAAGTTCTTCAGTATATCTTTGATGGATATAAAAAAGGCCTCACTCCAAACCCCGATGTTTTCTGCAATACGTGGATAAAGTTTGATCTCTTTCGACAAGAGGCTTTGTCTTATGGATATGATGCTGTGGCCACATGACACTATGCACAGATTCATACTTTATGAGATGCTCAGAGAGAACTTCTTCGATGAGTCGATCCAGAAAAAGATCAGAGTTATTTTCTCTCCGCTCTCACTCGAGAACAGCTCCAGCAGGCCGTCTTTCCTGTTGGTCATCTACCAAAATCTGAAGTACGTGAAATCGCTCGGAAAGCAGAGCTTCCCAATGCAGAACGAAAAGATTCGCAAGGATTATGCTTTGTTTGAAAAGTTGATTTTCCGAGTTTCCTGAAGTCTCATATTCCTGCACAAAAGGGACTCATCGTCGATACTTCTGGGAACATCATCGGTGAACATGATGGAGCATTTCAATATACGATTGGCCAGAGAAAGGGCATAGGCGTGGGTGGTGGTCCAGCGAGATTTGTCGTCGAGAAGGATGTGAAGAAAAATATTATCATTGTCTGAAATGAAGACGATCCCCGTCTTTTTCGCACAGCGTGCGTGCTCTCTGATATGAATTGGCTCACGGATGTACGTCCTATAACATGTGAAGCACAGATACGATATCGGCAGAAACCACAAACATGCCATCTGGTGTTAGGAGAGAATTCTCTCAGTGTTACTTTTGATACCCCACAGAGAGCGATTACTCCTGGTCAAGTGTGTGCCCTCTATGATGGTGATCGAGTCTTGGGAAGCGGTATTATTGGAATTGAGCAGTAGTCTTTTATTATTTTTGTTGGCGTGTGATGCGACAGGTTTTTCG
>CAZLKD010000113.1:0-2947 GCA_964560015.1 uncultured Candidatus Peribacteria bacterium | reverse complement strand
CAATTGAGCGCTTTTTTGTACCCTATTTTTCTGGAGTGCCTCCCTAACACCATTAAAGATGTAAACAAACCTTATTTCTTATCTTTCTCATTTTATGGAAACACCAAAAGAAGCCTTCTCTGGAAAAAAGCTCAGCAAAAATCCAGGGCGTCATGGTCGGGGCGAAGGTATAGAACAGATGCTGAGGGATGAGGTCGCACTTCAGGTCACGAATCTCCTGAGAACTGTATAAGCCATATGCTGAAGAGGCTGTCCAAGAGCAGCCTCTTCAGAAATATTTCTAACCTCCCGTATGAATCAACTCCCTCCCTCTGAAATAATTTGAGAAATTGCTGCAGTGCATTTTCTTCAAAAAGAAACATCTCACAAAGTCAGCAATGTGTTATGACCGGCTGAAGAAGACAAATGGCACTATCAGATTATCGGAAAGTGAATGCAGACAACGACATTTTTATTGACTCTGTGAGAGAAAAAATTTGCCCTCAAATTATCTAACAATGAAAAAATGAAGTGAGATACTGAGATAGAACTATGGTTGCGAGAAAAACAATGACAAAATAACCCACAGATTTTTTCTACTGGCGAAGGGCAATTACCAGGAATATCAGGAAAATATTTCTGGAATATTCAGGAATATATACCATGAACTCTCTGGAAAGAGAGTGAAATAAATGACGCTCAGCTCGATTCTTTTTTGTCACAATTAGATTCACTTCACTCAATTCATCAATCTGAAACAAGTGGCTGGGGATGGTTGGCAAATAATAAAAATGGGCAAGAAGAGAATTTTTGAAATTACATAAATATATTTAAAGGAAAAATAAATAAATGCGATTTTTTCTCACACAATCGGCGCCGTGAACGCGTCATGGAAAAAATAGAGCACTTGCAGACAAGAGTCTGAGATATGTCTCATTGCAAACCCGTTTTGATACACAATGATGCACATACATCAAATGTCATACTTGATAGCCCTACATCTGTGAGACTTATTGACTACGGAAACCCGAAATGGAGTTGTCCTGAAGAAGAACTGGCAGTAATCCAAACTCACTGTATTGGTTCGCGTATGTGATTATTTAAAAGAATAATCGATTGATACAAGAGTAAGCGCCCTTTTGATGACAATCTTTTTCAATTGTTCGCGCTTCTCAATGCCTGTTCGAAAATAAGGACCAGAAAAAAACCAGAAAAACAACTCTTAATCTGGGAACAACTCGTTGAAACGCTGCTCAACTCCATTTAATTACTAAATATTTATGAATACGACTGAGGACTTCCTCCCTATTATCGATCCAGATACTGGAGAGATACGAAGCATAGCTTCTCAAGAAGAAGTTCGTAGAAAATGATTGCCGTATGGACAAGTCGATCTCTGGGTCCCGGGGACAACGCCAAATCAGGTCATCATCCAAGTCAAAACAGATACTCACGGAAAACGTATAGCAACTGCAGGAGGACATATCAGCTGGAATAAAGATACTGTTCATGAAATCATAGGGAGGAATATTCTGGAATTAGCCCCTGAAACAGTTATGCAAAAATGAAGACGAGAAACTGGTCTCGTCTTTACCGCAGAAAACATCGAACACGTATGAACTCTGACACAGTCATTTGCGCAACCAAGTCCAGTAAATAGTCTCTGGCAAAATTGATCACGATTCATCTATTTTCTACCTAAAAAAATAAATCTGGACGAGATTTTGAAAAATCCAAATAAAAAGCGAGGAACAGATTTTTTGGAAGTGAGTATTGACGAACTCCTTGCTCTGAAAAAATGACAAACACGCTATAAGACACGATTTGAACACGATACATATCAACAGATATTGCGAGGTATTCAAAAAAGGATAGCAATGCTTTAAATAAACAATGCCTTAACTCTCTCCGCTACTTCCTCCACACTCCCCTCCCCATCGATTACCACAATATTTCGACCTTTTGATTTTAAGAATTCGATAGCACTAAGGTATCCAGCATGGCATTTTCGAAGGAAATCTTCTTGTTCGTAGACTTCTTTTGCTTCCGTACGACTCCCGAGACGAGCAAGCATCGTCTCGACTGATATCATGAGAACTATGGTGAGCTCTGGAGCGAGAATGTCCCGATGAAGCTCATAAATTTCTTCAAAACTCACACCACTCGCAAACCCCTGATAGACGTAGGTGGTGAGATCGCAACGAGAAGAAATAATCCACACATCACGTGCAAGAAGTGAAGCGCGAAATAATTCGAGCTCACGTCTATCTTCTGAAAAAAGTTTCGCAGTTTCTAAAGGTGGAACAATGATATGTTGTTGCGCGATTACATTCAGCCTCTTGCCTGCCTCTGTCATGCGGGACGGCTCTCGAGATTTTGTAATAACGCGGTGTTTATTTTGGTCTATCAAATATCCCAACAAGAGTTTGAGTTGTGTATCCTTCCCGGCTCAGTCGACTCATTCGATAGCGATGAACATAATGAACAAGTAAGTGCATAGCTTGCAGTGCATAGTGCACACATCGGAAGCTATTTATAAAAAATCCTGTGTATGCACTTTTTCTATGTACTATGCACTGTGAATTTTATTTCCTATTTCTGAGAAACGCCGGAATATCGAGATCATCTGCTGGATTTTTTTCTTCAGGTGCAGGTGCTACTGGAGCAGAACCGAGAACACGACGACCAAATGATGAAGAGCTCGATGATGGACGAGGAGCAGCTGGACCATTGGTGTTACTTCGGAGAGTCACTTGTGACTCATCAAAACCTGTCGCAACGACAGTGATTTTGATTTCACCTTCTTCGAAGCTCGGATCGACTGTCGCACCAAAAATAATATTTGCGTCCTGATCACACGCACCTGTGATGACACGTGCCGCTTCATCCACTTCAAACATGGAGAGATCATGACCACCAGTGATATTGAAGACGAGACCACGAGCACCCATGATAGAGAGTTCGAGGA
>CAZLKD010000112.1:0-2986 GCA_964560015.1 uncultured Candidatus Peribacteria bacterium | reverse complement strand
AGATTATTATGATTGTATATCTTTCTTCTGGAGTGCCTAGAGTTTAGAGTGGAAAAACAAAAAAATGTTTCCTCGATTACTTTTTTAGAACGCTCTTGCAAAAATAGTTCTCATTTTTCCTGTTTCGATTTCTGGCATGAGCTCATCTGTGAATTGTCCAGCGAATGGTATACATCGAGTCGTTGCTTTGTAGGTTGTTTTGATGTGTGTTTCAAACTTTTCATCACCGTCCCATGCGTAGAGTGCAAATTTTCCAGCTTCGACAGCATTTCCGATGTCAGTTTCGTTGAGGCAAACGACAGTATTTTCTCGGAGTCTTTTTTTACTTCTTTCCAGAAGGATATTTTGTCATTTTTCTAGTAGTGTTTCAATCGTTTCTTTGAGGGCAGTGAGTGATATGATTTGTTTTTCTCCTGATATGCGATCGGCGACAACAACATTTGATTGTGCCATATCACGGGGTCCATATTCGATTCGAATTGGATAACCAGACAGTTCCCAATCATTGATTTTTTCTCAGAGGCGCACGTCTCGTGCATCGAGAAGAATTTTTGCATTGTTGGTGTTTAACCTTGCTCGGAAATATTGTCCTTGTACCGGTATATCATTATTTTCTCAGAGAAGTGTTTGGGCAATGAGGTCTGTGTATTTTTTAACGCCTTCTTCATCATTTCCGTAGAGCGGGAGCAGCGTTGCCATATACTCAGACATTTTTGGAGGTATCACGAGGCCACGGTCATCGGAATGACTCGAGATCAGTGCTCCTAGAAGTCTCGTGCTTGCGCCCCAAGAAGTGTAATACGGGTAGGCCTGTTTTCATTCTTTATCTTGGTAAGATACTTCGAATTCTCGCATGAAGTCCTGTGAAAGTAAGTGCGACGTACATGATTGGAGAGCCCATCAGTTGGTCATCATTGATTCGTATGTGTAGGTGTGAAGCGCCCCAGGAAATCTCTCGCTTGGAGATTTTTCACCCTCTATCCCATCAATGGCCATAAAATCACGAATAGTATCAATGTAGATATGATTGAGAACGTTTATGAGAAAATCATGAGCATCTTTTTCTGTGAGATGGAGCGTGTGGCCTTCTTGCCAATGAAATTCTGATGTGCGGAGGAATGGGCGAGGTCGCTTTTCCCAGCGCATAACATTTGCCCACTGATTGTAGAGGAGAGGTAAATCTTTGTAGCTCTGGAGTTGTTTTTTGAAAAAATCACAAAAAAGTGTTTCTGATGTTGGACGTATGGCAAAATGTTCTGGTAATTCTTTTCCTCCAACATGAGTTACTGTTACAAATTCGGGAGCAAATCCTTCTATATGGTCTTTTTCTCTCTCAAAAAATGAGACAGGTATCAGGAGGGGGAGTATGATATCCTGCACACCTATCGCTTTCATTTTTTGGCTCATAATCTCTCTGAGGGTGTTCCAGAGAGTGACAGCCTTTGGGAGAAATGTGATACAACCCGTCACAGGTGCATATTCAAACATATTTCCCTGATGGGCTACATCGAGGTACCATTGCGCATAGTCGTTGCTTTGCGTGGCCATTGTAATTTTTGTTTTTGTCATGTGCTGATTATAGAAGAAAGGCTTGAAGCGCAAAATTTCTTCGAAAATATATTGAAAACTATTCTTGAAATCTTAGTCGCTGTATCTATACTCTCTCTATGTCTCCCTCATTTATCATCCTTATGAAACGCATATTCCTCACTCTCGGTATTCTCTTTTTTGCGGGAGGATCGTATTACATCGGCCAAAACTATACTCTTGTTCAGCTCAACAATGATCAGATAACACAGATCAATACTGGTTGACTCTCATCTTCCGCATTGACTGAGCTCTCTGGCTCTGCAGGAGCTAACGGATGACAACTCGTCTTCCGCGTAGGGTCTTTTGCACTGCTGAAGCGCTAGTCAGGATTTCCTGAATTTGTATTGTCGAAGTAGGGTGTTTGCTCTTCTTTTCGAGTGTTTTTCTATGCTCTCTTTTGGTTGTATTTTCAGTGAAATCCATCTTTCTGGATGGTTTTGCTAGGAAATCACGAATCTCTGATTCCCACTTTTTGAGAGCAATGACTCCATTTTGATGTGCAGAGCGTTGATCGAGGCATTTGATGACTTTTGGTTCTATGATCTCAAATTTCCCAGGTTCGTAGAAATAGAGGCTATAATCATTGTGATCGATGATTTGACATCCAGTTGCAAAACGTGAACCAACGTGGCTCATATGCTCGGTATAGTGTACGGTGATATTCTTTCGAGCATCAGCTATAATCGTATCAATAGTGTGCCGGAGATAGTATGGCGCTTTCTCAAATCTCATATAATTATTTATGCACCGATTCTATAAATAATCAATTAATTGCAAGTCGAAATATTTTCATATAGTAATTTTATCAGAAATGAGTGAAGGATACAGGTAGAAGGGGCGAGATGTATAGAATTCCTTTCTTATACTTTTATCTAATTACTTTTTCTCATTATTTATCCTTATTTATAGTGTATGTACCATATTGTCTGACATAAAAATCCCGATACAGACGCGATTCTGTCTGCTCTCGTTGCGAAAGAATATTATCTTGCTATGGGGCAGGAGGCCGAAGCATATCGTCTCGGAGAACTGAATAAAGAGACAGAATATGTCCTCAAACGCATTGGCGCAGAGGCGCCAAAGCTCATCTCATCACTCCCAGCTGGTTCTGAGATTGTTCTCGTTGACCATAACGTCAAAACTCAGGCCATAGATGGCCTCGAGACACTCCGCCTCCGTGGTATCATCGACCACCATGTGGTTGAGAGTCTCTCTACTACAGAAGTGGTTCAGTTACGTTTTGACCCAGTGTGTTCTACGTGTTCTATTCTCTTCCTCATGTTCGCAGAACAGGATATCGAGATCCCAGATCCTATCGCAAAGATGATTCTCTGCGGTATCCTCTCAGATTCGCTCGCATTTCGCTCTCCGACAACGACCGATGAAGATAGGGAAA
>CAZLKD010000111.1:0-3170 GCA_964560015.1 uncultured Candidatus Peribacteria bacterium | reverse complement strand
GTCCCTTGAATGCTTTTGGGTACTTTTTGCAGAAAAAGTACCAAACGAATCAAATACCAGTGATAGATTCCACCTCGCACTCGCAAGCTCGCTTGGTTGGAATGACGGTATCTACTTAATAAGTACCCTCTTATAGTGTTCTTTGAGACTTTCCTCTGTTCCGTAGGAAATTTTTCGGCCTTTACAAGACTTGCAGGTAAATTTCATTTTTTTCGCGTCTGGTCGATCAGTTTCGACAAATTTTTTGCAATCATGACAGAAAAATACGATACCACCTCGGTCAGGATTGAAAGTGATTTTTTCTTTTCCGTAGGTAGAGACATTCACGAGGTCGCTTTTGATACCATAAAATCCAGTATATTTCCCTTCTGGAGCAGGTGCAGATGTTGGGGTTGTGTCAGACATATACTGAGAGTATAAATACAAAAGACAAAATACAAAAGACAAAATAAAGGATTTTCTAAATATTCCTCTGTGTGCACTATGCGCCTGGTCTCTGTACTGTTAAATAAATGATAGAAATAGCGTGATTTTCCCTGATTGAAAGATTATTGACAAATAAATTATAGCAATAACATTAATATACTTTAATTGATTAAATCAATTTATGAAACCGAACTCAGAATCAGCACGACATAAGGCAATACATGTTGTAAAGAGTGGCTTAACAGAAGAAGCACGATTACTATTAAATGGAAAGTTATGAGTTGTGAGTAGCAGATTAAAAGGATTGATAAATTGTCATGCAGTAGACGATGCACAAGTAAAATCGGAAGTGATGAGAAGTGGCGTGATTCGCCGGTTGATATCAGGAGAATTAGAAAAATCTGAACAAAGAAGAATTGGAGAACTGGCAAAGAAAAATTAGAGACATGAGTAAAAATAAATAATTCTGCCCCTTAGAAACTATGGCGAAACCACTGTATCTCCACGCGAGTCATCTCGAAAAACGAAAGGCATCTGCCCAATCAATCACAAGCACAAAGAATAAAAAAGCCTGTGCTGTATCGGATATTCTCAATGATACTGATGATATAGGCCAACAAATGTCTACGAAAAGCTGAACCATACCCCTTCAAAGTGGAGGCGGACCGCATGTTATCAGTGAGACATGGCAGAATGAGCCCCTCGTAACTCCTGGAAACACAGAAATTGATATCCACAAGCTCGCGAATGAATCCGACGAAAGAGTTGAAATCAATGGTACATTGTACACTTTGAAAGAAATGATTGATCTCATAAGTATATTTGGAAAGCCCGAATTAGATCAGATGGGGACTTCTTTTTGGTTCGATGTCGAAAAAACTATATTGGTGAAACATTGACAACGCTGGTATGGGCAAAGTGCAATGGGACGCACAGCTTTTGAAGCAATAACATCATTCTTTCGAATAGTGAGTAGTGGTAATGAGGTAAAAGCAGGGACATGACCAGCATACACATGGGATAATAGTCGAAAAATTTTTAAAATAGTACATACTCGTGTCTTAAGGGCACATGATATACTGGATACATTGTAGAGATATAACCGTAGTTTTTAAATAAAAATAGTACATCTTAAAATGTTACCTAACAGCATGTTATCATTGGCCGAAGTCTCACCCGAACAAAGAAACTCCATTGTTCATCGGCTTCGCCTGCGTCTGGTGGAATTATGCAACGCACAGTATCATTGGCTCGTAGGTGGAACAAGGTACCTCAAGCGAGAAGGAAACCAATGGATTTGCAGAAATACGCACAATCAATCCCCCGCAACAATTATATGGGAATGAAAATCGTACTATTTCGAGGTCGATGAAAACAAACACAGAAACACTTGTTTTCATAAAGATGGCTGATGCGAAAAACCTACAACAATTTTTTTTAAAATGAAGGGAACTGACGGCAATGGACAAGACGTATTCCACGAAGCCCGTATGTGATATCTCGAACCACGTCAACTACTCTCGACACTTTCAGAGCGGTCTGTTCAAACAGTTGATATACCGCAGGAGAGACGCTTCAAGCATATCGAACTAGACTGAACTCTATGACCCCGAGAGGAAGTACAATTAGGGGAAAGAGCAATTCAGATGGATGAAGCACTCTATCCGCAGTGTATCACAATAGTACTGGCAGATGATGAAAAAACTCGTATCTCCTATAGAAATGATAGTGTCGATCTATCTTTTACAGATATAGAAAATGGTAACAGGTGGTATCCCGATTTTTCCCAAATACATAAACGCCACATCATAAAAAAACACTGACTAGACTACCTCACTATCAGCTGTTGGTGTTCTCAGACAAAATGAAATAAAAAGCATCTCCTGTCTCGACCAGGGTGATTTTGAAACTTCGAGAAGCATTACCTGCAAGTAGGATCAAACAGGTTTGAAGTAATACATCTCGTCGGTGATACACAAGCCCAGATCAAATTCTTAGACGGAGACTACCGAGTAGATGTGGATGAAGCAGGCAATATGAAATCAAGACAACAACGCTATATAAGTCTCTCTGGTGCAAGTACATTTTGGTATGACCTAAAAGAACACAAAAGGCTCGATCACGAACCAGTTTAATCAAAAACCACTTTTCCTCGCTTTTGTAAAGGTATTTATGCCAGAAAACCTTGCCAAAAAGGAGTTTTTTATATACTTTCTTCACAAGAAACAGTGCATAGAAAAAGTGCATACAAAGGAATTTTTAATATTTGCCTTTTTGCCTTCCGTGATTTTGATAATCCACTCTATGACTATGCACTTAATCTATGCACTAATAACTCAATAGTATGACTGAATTACAAGTAATGAATGATGTCCGCCGTGATATCAAGTTTGAAATGGAGAATTGCTACCTCGATTATGCGATGTCAGTCATCGTCTCTCGTGCACTCCCTGATATCCGTGATGGACTCAAGCCAGTTCACCGAAGAATCCTCTATGCTATGCACGATGAAGGTCTTCATCCAGGAAAAAAATACTCAAAATCAGCGTGAGTTGTCGGTGAAGTACTCAAGAAATACCACCCACACGGTGATAGTTCTGTCTACGAAGCAATGGTTCGTCTCGCTCAGCCATGGGCCCTCCGCTACCCTCTCGTCGATGGTCAGGGAAACTTCGGATCTGTCGATGGAGATAGCGCTGCGGCATACCGATATACAGAAGCTCGAATGTCCAAAATCACAGCAG
>CAZLKD010000110.1:0-3206 GCA_964560015.1 uncultured Candidatus Peribacteria bacterium | reverse complement strand
CACCATCGACATCGGCATCCGTCATGATGACGATACGGTGATAACGAGCTTTTGCAATATCAAATGTATCACTGATTCCACAACCGATCGCGGTGATGAGGTTTTTGATTTGTTCATTCAAGAAAATTTTGTCGATACGAGCCTGTTCTGTATTGAGAATCTTTCCTCGGAGTGGCAGGATAGCCTGGATATCACGGTTTCGACCTTGCTTTGCCGAACCACCCGCTGAGTCTCCCTCGACGATGTAGATCTCTGATTTTGATGGATCTTTTGATGCACAGTCAGCCAGTTTTCCTGGGAGTGTGAGACCTTCGAGAGCACCCTTTCGGATGATGGTTTCACGAGCAGAACGTGCTGCCATACGAGCACGAGATGCGAGGAGACACTTATCGATGATAGATTTTGCTGTTTTTGGCTGTTCAGCGAGGAAATCTCCGAGAGTTTCTGCAACTGATTTGTCGACAATACCTCGGACTTCTGAGTTACCGAGTTTGTCTTTTGTCTGACCTTCGAATTGCGGTTCTGGAACCTTGACAGAGATGATGGCGGTGAGACCTTCTGCGACATCTTCATTGGTGAGATTTGTGTCTTTTTCTGTGAGATAATTCTTCTCTCGAGCGTATTTATTGATCGTACGAGTGAGCGCTGTACGGAAACCCGTCATATGGGTACCACCACCTGGAGTGATGACATTATTCACGAAGCTCGTGAGATGCTCTGAATAGTCTTCTTTTCGGTATTGAAGAGCGACTTCCACAGAGACGAAATCAACCATATTCTCTGTACAGAAAATATCACCGAGAGATTCATGGTGACGGTTGAGGTATGTTATATACGACTTGAGACCTCCTTCGAAATAGTATCGGATTCGGTCTTTTGAACCACTTCTCTCGTCTATCGCTGTGAGTGTGATGCCTCGTGTGAGATACGCACGTTCACGGAAATCTTTTTTCACATATCCGAAGTCGAATACGACATCTTCAAATATTTCTTTATCAGGCCAGAATTCGATTTTCGTACCATTCAAATGGTCTGTTGCACCAATTTTTTTGATAGGAGCTACTGGCTTACCTCGCTCGTAGGCTTGGAAATATTCAAATCCATTGAGCCACACTGTTGCTTCTGTGCGAGATGAGAGAGCATTGACGACAGATGCGCCAACTCCGTGGAGACCTCCTGAGACTTTGTATCCAGAATTTTCACCACCAAATTTTCCTCCGGCATGGAGGACGGTCATGACTGTCTCAAGGGTAGAAACCCCCGTTTTCGGATGAACATCGACGGGGATACCTCGACCGTTATCTTCTACAGAACAGCTACCAGACTCCGTCATACGAAGCGTGATATGCGTACAGTGTCCAGCGAGTGCTTCATCGATAGAGTTATCGACGATTTCTTTTACACAATGATCGCGGCCTCGTGCGTCGGTCGAACCGATGTACATACCAGGACGCTTGCGTACTGCTTCAAGTCCTTCGAGGACTTGGATTTGACTGGCGTCATATTGAGGCTCGTCTTTTTTGTCGTCTTTTTTTGCCATAGAGATGAAGGGGATAAATTTATTTTGCAAGACTGTCGATATAGTCGATTTCTTGTTTGTAGAGAACTTTTATGATGTTTGTGACAATGTAGAAGAGCTCTCCTCGGGTGATTTTTTCATCTGGAGAGAGTTTTTCATCGGAGATAATGCCGAGATCGAGCGATGTTTTCATGACAACATCTGTCCACGTTTCACCTTCTGCTACTTTTGGCATGAGATTCACAGCCGAGAGTACCATGGTGATGGCCTCCGCACGAGTGATATCAGCTTCCGGGTGAAATTCTTTGTTACTGGTCGTGATGATACCATGTTTCGCAGCCGTCTCAATCGAGCGACATGCCCATGTGTTTGGCATATTTTGTTTGACGTCTGTGAAGGTGTTTTCGCACGTGTAGAGCTCAGGGAGATCGATATGATCAACTGTTCGAAAGTTGAGACCAGTGAGGCGGATAGCCATACCGATGACTTCTTGACGAAGAACCTTGTCTCCGAGGGCATAGTTTTCGATTGGACGTTGTCGGACGATCACGTGCTTATCAGCGAGGTATTCAGCGTAGTTGAGATAGTTCAGAGCATAGACCGTCACACTCATGATGATGACTCATGCGAGGAGGAAAAGAGTTTTTTTCATATTTTTGGTATCAGCAGTATATGATTTTTCTCGATGTTTCAAGCGGAGGAATGGGAAGTGTTCTTGCGACTCATAGGAACCATGTCTTGTCATATATTTTCTGAGAGAAATCCTTTACTTTGGGGCAAAACGGTACTATAATGAGAACATATGGAAGTTTTTCTTCTCATCCTCGTCATCACTCTATGTCTCTGGCCCATCATCTCATGGGCAACTTACCATATTTCTGGTTGGAAAAAATGGGAGAAAATCTTTCGCCGTGAAGTCACCAATGACAATGATATAGCCTCTTCCGTCAGTCTCAAAAAGTTCTGAAATTATAATCATGCTGTTCGCGTGGGAGTCGAAGATTTCGGTATTGCCTTTGAACCAACCATGTTTCTCTTGTTCCATAAATCTTTTGCCATTCCCTGGATACAAATCCTCTCCTATACCTATACACCTGGTCGCATCTCCAATGTTTGTACCCTCAATACATCTCAGGGCATTATTCATATTTATGGAGAAGTGGCAGAAATAGTGGCACGAGGTTGCGGAGATCACTATGTGGCAGAAATAGCAGAGTAAAAAACAAATGTGACTATGATTTTCGTGCAATTCAGAAACAGGTTTTTAGGGGAGCAACTGTTTGAGCGGGATGAAAACAGAAAATTGAAGAACCTGGTTTATAGCGAGTTTTGGCTCCCCTAAATTCTTTTGGTACTTTTGGAAACAAAAGTACAGGGATATAGGTTCTGAATATAAAAAATGTATAAACTAGCACCTAAACCAATTACGTGCTAAAAAAGATTTGCAATGATAAAAAAGTTTGGTATACTGTGCCTTGTAAGTTGTAGAAGTAAGCGTAATTGTAGAGCGGATTTTTATAAATATTCCTCCCCACCTTCTACCCCTACATCTACCTTCTCCTATATTTTATCCCCATTTTTATGTGAAAAATTATTGGTATTGACCTCGGTACAACAAACTCAGCCCTTGCGTTTATGGAAGGTGGTGAAGCAAAAATCATCCCCAATGCAGAAGGTAACCGCACGA
>CAZLKD010000109.1:0-3243 GCA_964560015.1 uncultured Candidatus Peribacteria bacterium | reverse complement strand
GTGATTCTAAAAATACTATAAAAATTCTTTTATGAAAAAAATTCTACTTCTTCTCGCTCTCACGGCTTCCATTTCAGGAAGTGCACTTGCTGCCGACTTTGCCAGCATGTCCTGTAGCGATGCAAAAATCAGTGCAAACGCAGCGACGTGTAGCGAATGTTTCAATGCTGGTTCTCTCTACTACCGTTCGGATAGCCCCATAGAAAATATCACACAGTTCTACGATAATTTCTCCGTCAGTGGTACCAATGGTCGTATCATGTGGCAAGACGAAACAACCGTCAGCTGGAATATCCTCAATAACAAATTCACACTCGGATCATCCCTCGCTACCAATCGAGATGATGCTAATGGATTTAAATTTCAAATGATACCAGGTTTCTGGCAGACAGCACAAAACGCTCCAAACACCGGAAGAATCTACGGATATTTCCCTGCAGGTAGCACCACAACATACGTCAAATCAGCTGGTGGCATCTCTCTCAATGGTGTCGCTACGACAGCAGGTCCATCTGATAGAAACACAGCGATGTGGAGAATCATCAACAATGCAGCTTCTCATGAGTACCTCTGACCAGGACTCCAAGGGCCAAAAGTCGATCACGTCCAATGTGCATTTCTCTTCCCACGATGGTGTGGAGATGGTGTACGCGATAGTGATAAGGGAGAACAGTGTGATGATGGAAATACGCTCAATAATGATGGATGTAACAATCTCTGTCAGCCAGAAGTAGCCCCAGTCTGTACTGGTCTCACAGTCACGCCGACAAGTGTCATCAATGGTGGAAGTATCACATATACGTGTACAGGAAGTAATGTGACGAGCTATTCTATCGTGGCAAAAAACCCTGATGGAACAACTCTCACATCGTCGACAAATGCTTCAGGATCTATCACACTCCCCGCAACTCCAACCGGCACATATACAGTCGCTTGTTATGTAAATAATCAGATAACAACGCCTGCCATCTGTCAGAAAAATATCACAAACACAACTACTTCAGAAGCAGTATGTACAGGCCTCACAGTCACACCATCAGCACTCACAAATGGTGGAACAGTCAGCTATAGCTGTACTGGAAACAATGTCTCAAACTACTCTGTCATTTTTAGAAATCCCGATAATACAGTACTTCAAACTCTCACAACATCAACAGGATCAGTCGTAGTCCCCTCTTCTATTACCGGGACATACTCAGCGAGCTGTTTCGTCAATGGACAGGGAACTACTCCTGCCGCGTGTACAAAAACATTTACCAACAATACTGTTACGTCACCAACATGTGATAACCTCTCTGTAAACGTCTCAGGAACAACAGCCAGCTATACCTGTAGCGGAAGCAATGCTACGAGCTATAGTATTAGTCTCAACGGATCACAGATTAGCACAGCTTCAAGTGGGTCAACAGTCCTAGCATACGGAACGCACACGTTCGTCTGTAGCGTCAATGGCTCTATCACCTCTTCAAGCTGTCAAAAAACTGTCACCCTCACACCAAATCAACCATATCCACAGATTCAGGTGATAAAAGATGATGCTGACAATCATGACGATCAGCAACAGATCAATGTCGGTGGCGCAGGTCAATTCACAGTCACGGTCAGAAATCCTGGACAAGAAGCACTCGACACAGTCAATCTCAGTGATCAACTCGTATCAGAATGTAATCGTAGTGCCAGTGATACAAATACCATGATCCTGAACACTGGAAATCGTGATGCACGTCTTGACCCAGGTGAAAGCTTTAGCTATATCTGTACACGAACCAACGCCAACGCAAGCATGTTCCCAAATAACGAAAATCGCATCTGTGTCAATGGACGCGGGGTTATCTCAGGCAACATCGTGAATAGTTGTGACGTCACTCGAATTTACTTCGATACGCCTTCCGTGTGTCAGAATATCCAACTCACCCAAAATGGGAACCAAGTAAATGCAACCTGTTCTCCAAATGGTGGATACCGACTCTTTGTACTCCAGGGAACGAAGGTCGTGAATACATTCCAGAACCCTCAAGGACAGTTCTCATTTGCCCTCAATGATGGAACCTACAAGGTAGCATGTCTCCGTGATGGTGAGAAAAACATACAGCCTGCATGTCAGCAAAATATCACCATCAATCCAAATCAGAATGTGTGTATATTCTCTAGCTCTGTACGCTACGGAGGTGCACCTCTTCAGACAGATCTCAACTGTAAATCCCAGACAGCGACACAGTGTACTATCGAGATCAATAAAGATGGTCAGCCTTGGAAGACACTCTACGATTGTAGCACTTCCACAGTATTTGATGAAAAAGGATACTACGAAGCTACTTGTTATCTCGATGGTAACAGAGAAGAAAATTGTAGCACTGATGTCCAAGTAGACATCATGACTATTATCAAAACAGGACCATTCCTCCCACTCTTGATCGTAGTAGCTATCGGTATGGCCGTATACATCACCTATCGTCGTCGCAAAACTGTATAAATATCAGACATCTGAAAGCCTTTTTGACTCAGCTTTCAGACAACTTGCTCCTGAGAATACTTACGAAGTAACTCAGGAGCTTTTTTTTGTAAAATTTCCCTATCATCATACGTCTGCAACAATGCTGAGATAAGTTCTCGAGCATCAGGATATTTCATCTGAAGCTCGTAGGTAAGAGATCTTTTTGAGAGTCACTTCCTGTTAGCTTTTTCGATAGCCTTTTCAATTGGGATACGATACGTCTCAGGATTTTCTATAATATCCGACTTATCTGCAAGTGCTCCGTTAATCAAATCTTTATCAAATTTTTTTTGTGTAAGCTTTGTGCGGATGTACCGAACCGCTTTCCCTTGGGAAAGGTAGTTATGTATACGACTTTCGATTATCTTATCTTCGACAATGAGGCTCACCAAATCAGACATCACACGGTCTACCACTTCCCTCTCTTCAGAGCGCGCAAGAAGCTTTTCCTCGAGCATACGGCGAGAAGGGAAATACTTGGTATAGTACCATTCAGCATAGTTTCGGAGTTGGATATATCCCATACCACTATCATACAAGAGATAGAGTTTTCTCAACAAAAAATCCAGGTTTCCCTGGATAATAAAAAATTCCTCTGTGTTGGCTGTTTCTATTTTCTGTTACTTGATTTCATCAAAAGGCGAATTTATGGTGCACAACTGTGATGCGTATCCGAACGCTTTACAGAAACAACCCTACTCCCCTTCCTTCGTATTTATACCGTCCAATCCGTCCTATGTGTCCAATTG
>CAZLKD010000108.1:0-3272 GCA_964560015.1 uncultured Candidatus Peribacteria bacterium | reverse complement strand
TTGTCTTCGAAAACAACTGAGACGACTTTCATTTCACCATCGATAGTGATGACGAGACCGTCGACTTCTGCTTCGATATGTGTATTTGCGAGTTCTTTTTTGACCTTGCTCATCTCCTGTTGGAGGCGCATCATTTCTTTGGCTTTTGAATAATCCATAGTATGGAGTTAGAATATAACTGGAGGATTGTATGGTTTTTCTTACTTTTGCAAAAACCACTTTTATTTTGACAAAATGAATTTAGAATTAAAATTAAATATATGAAACCAAATATTACAACAATTCCGTCTATATTAAACTCTGGAATTGCGGGCTCACCATTAACTAGAAAAATAGGTGATCATGTAGCTATCATTTTGCCAGAGAGATCAGGCTATCAAGATACAGTAGTGCAGGCTGACATGATTGCCCAACTCGCTAAGCACAAGTTAACTTTTGCTGACATAAAGGAAGGAGCCCGATTTGAAGTTCAGACAGAATGATGGATACCAAAACAAGGAGCATACGAGAAATGAGGAAAAAAGTTACTTAAAAAATGAGGGAGTACGCTCACTTTCACTATCAATGCACAAGGCTCTTTTGTCCTTGAGAGTCATGTATTAGGCGGTACCGAATGAACCTACACCGCAGGCGATTTATCATCCATATATTTAGGGAATCCTCCTCCTGCAGTTGTTAATCCTGATGGAACTTTTATTGCGGGAACACAATTTGATTATATTACTTCTGAAGGTCGTATGAGGAGATTTGCAGATAATAATTCTACTTTAAGGATTGTCTGAATGAAAAAACTCTAAAAACTCCTTTCAGTTCTTGTCCCACCCTTCCGGTGGGATTTTTTTT
Organism: uncultured Candidatus Peribacteria bacterium; assembly: GCA_964560015.1. Classification (GTDB taxonomy): domain Bacteria; phylum Patescibacteriota; class Gracilibacteria; order BD1-5; family JAGOOR01; genus JAGOOR01. The sequence goes on along the minus strand of CAZLKD010000108.1, from coordinate 2,429 downwards.
ATTTTCCCTATAATACCAGAGAATTTCCTAAGCCGTTTACTATGTCCCTCGCCCTTCCTCTCCTCTTCTGACTCCTCGCGTGTGCTGGTATTGCTTTTGCCCTCTTCTACAAGAGCCTTATCTCAGACCGAGATAATCGTATCCAGGAGTTACAAGATGAAAACAACGAGCTCAAAAAATCACGTGATAGCTATATAGATGCTCGTGCAAGACTCGAACAAGAAAATGTGAACCTGATGGACAAGGTGGATAAACGCAAAGAAGAAATCGAAAATGCTCGAAAAGAATTCAAGATGGAGTTTGAGAATATCGCGAACAAGATATTTGAGAGTAACCGCACGACCCTCACTAAAGAAAACAAAGAACAGGTCGGTATCCTCCTCCAGCCTCTCCGTGAGAAGCTCGGAGAATTTCAGGAAAAAGTCGAGAAGACCAGTACAGAAAGTGTGAAGACCAATGCGACCCTCCTCGAACAAATCCGTCAGCTCACTGAGATGAATAAAAACCTCTCTGATGATGCAAAAAATCTCACGAAAGCCTTGAAAGGGGATTCAAAAGCGCAGGGAAACTGGGGCGAGCTCGTCCTCGAAGACTTGCTCAGTCGCTCTGGTCTCGAAAAAGGTCGTGAATATGTCGTACAAGGGGAGTGACTCGGTCTCAAAAACGAACGAGGGAATGCCTCAAAGCCCGATGTTCTTATCATGCTCCCGGATGGGAAAAATCTCGTCATCGATGCAAAAGTCTCGCTCACAGCCTACGAACGTCTTATCTCGGCAGAAGATGAATCTGAGCGACCAGGACTGCTCCGAGATCATATCCGATCACTCAAGGCTCATATCGATGAACTCGCAACCAAAGACTACACCTCGCACAGCGAACTCCGAAGTCCTGATTTTGTGATGATGTTTGTCCCTATCGAAGCGAGCCTCTCGCTCGCCCTCCAGTCCGAAAATGACCTCTTCGTCTATGGTTGGGATAAGCGTATCATCCTCGTGACTCCGACGACCCTCCTCATGTCTCTCCGCACGGTTGCCAATCTCTGGCGCCATGAGAAACAATCTCAAAATGTCCTAGAAATCGCCCGCGTCGGAGGTCAGCTCTATGATAAATTCGTCGGATTCCTCGAAGATATGGAAGGTATCAAAAAATCTCTCGAGAGAACGCTCGAAACTCACGGCGCCGCTATGAATAAGCTCTCAACTGGTCGAGGGAATATCATCGGACGCGTTGAAGAAATGCGAAAACTCGGGGCAAAGACAGAAAAACAAATCGAGGGGAATTTATTGGGAGGGGAGTAAAATTATTTTTTCTTATTCTTAGTTCATTCTTTGAGTTTGGAAATTATTTTTGGATCCTTCGTTAAAAGATGATTTAGCCACTGAACAAAATTTTCAGAGTATTTATGTATGCTGTTATTTTCTCAGGATTGAATTGCTGTATGAAATTTTGGGTTTCCTTTAATTTTATATTCATCCAGAACCAATTTAAGGTTATGAAAATTACCAATGTGACATTTGCTCCGAACTTGCTGAGCTCTATAAGGATATGCTATATCAGGCTCAATCATAGATTTTGTATCAACTAAACCAGATATTTCTCATACAAGTTTTAAGGCAGGGGCACCATTCTTTTCTACAAATTCACCTTCTTTTATAAATTTAATCTTTTTTAAGAGAGTTTCATCTAAAAGTATTTTACCCTTATCTGTAACTATTTCACCTTTGTAGGTATCTATTAGATGAATATTTTGAGGTCCTGCTGTGCCTATTTTTTGAATCAGTTGCATCCAAGTATTTTTTTCTTTTTCTCGTTCTTGTTGAAGTATATTGGATAACTCTGTGTATTTAATTTCCTTTGTTTCTCATCTGTAACGGTAGTATATGGCTGATTCTTTAAGAATCGGGTCCTGATATTTTCTGCAAATAATTGGTTTTTGACGCGCTTCTTTAACTGTAATTATTCAAAAATTTTTTCAAGAGAGTTCTTCTGTTCTCATTTCCCATTCGATTTCGTGTGAAAAGTATTCTTGTAATATCTGATTGATTTTTGAAGGATCACAATCTTGAAACTTATCACTCCTCATTCAAACAGGTATACGAGGCTTATCACTTACTCAAAAAATTATCTGACCTCATTTATTGTTTGCCATTCAGACCAATGATTTACAGTATTCAAATAACGGATTCCCAAAATGAAAATTTTCTTTAAATTCAAGATCGAAAGATTCGCGCCTTTTGATGTGTCATTTTGATGTTAACTCGAGAAAAAAATTCATGAATTGATTCTATTTTTACTCATTTTATGCATTTTATGACCAATACAATCTGTTAGATAATGTTTTTGCCATATCCCCCCTTTCGAATACACTGGCGGCAATGAACCAAGACCAAGCATTTCAGATCCTCACGATGGGGAAGAATGTCCTCCTG
>CAZLKD010000107.1:2854-3326 GCA_964560015.1 uncultured Candidatus Peribacteria bacterium | reverse complement strand
AGAACTCGAGAGAGCATTGAATCAAGGAGTCTCCCAGGCTCGGGTTGATCGCCACTATTTCTACCGCTCGGCCGATGCCTTCGAAACTGCTCAAGCAAGTTTGAATACTGTTGAAGTCTTCTGCTCTATTCTTCTTGTCCCAATAGTATCTAGCCATAGATGTAAGTATTAAATATTGTGTTCTAATCTGTTCACCTTATTATTATGAGAGGACATTATCTGGTATTTGATAATACTTCCTTTGTCTCAAAGTAAGTCTCTCCAGAGCGGACCTGCCTCCTCAGAAGTCTCGTATATAGAGTTCGAGCATATTACGAACCACGCTCATATTGCTCTTTCTTACGATATACCGCATCTGTTCAAATTTATCCCGAAGGATTCCACCAAAACATATAATATATAGATGTCTATTTATATAGCTAATAGCTTTAATATAATGTTATTATAACATTATTTACCATAATGTAAAGTA
>CAZLKD010000107.1:0-2844 GCA_964560015.1 uncultured Candidatus Peribacteria bacterium | reverse complement strand
GCTCGTAGAAGAGATATGAAGCCATCTTCAATCGGTTTACACCTACTCTGATATCGATGTTATTTTGGCAGCATTTACCCTCCCAAATAATGGTCAATATGATTGAGTTAACAGTAAGAGAGTATATGTAAAACACAGACTTAAATGAGCTTCTGAACAAGTCCTTTTTCAAATACAAAAAGAACTTGGATTGTCATCTAAACGGTCTTATTCTTCTAAGACACCTCCGAAAAATTGGGAAGGTAAAGAAAATGCTGTGAAAGTCTTCATAAGTCATCTATCTCAGCACAAAATTTATGCAAAGAGATTAAAAGACTGCCTTCAATCACATAATGTGGTTGCTTTTGTCGCACATGAAGACATTTTGCCCACAGAAACATGGACGGATGAAATAAAAAATGCACTTGATACAATGGATGTCTTTATCTCCCTACATACTAGCTGATTCTCTGATAGTCTTTGGTGTCAGCAGGAAGTATGATATGCTTTTGGTTCCTGAAAGAAGATCATTCCGATCAAATTTAATGAGAATCCTTCTTGATTTCTGGCATCTACACAGGCTTTAAATAGACAAAATAAGAAAGCTGAAGAAGTCACTCAGGAAATATTCCAAATCCTGAAACAAGATAAGAGCACCAGTTATTTGTATGATAAGATTTTTCCTTCTACCGATGAAATTTGGTAAAAAGAGATAAATAGTCATCTCGTGCGTCTGTTCTTTTATATGTTCCTTGTATTATTCTTTCCATTTTAATTTTCATGATCTTTAGAGCTTCAATATCTTTTCGAAACAAGGCTCTGTAGAGTTTTCCATATTTTGCATATACTTCTTCGTAGTCTCATGGTTCGAACTTAGATACGTCAGGCCCGCCAAAATATACCATTGATTAATCGTGTCAGACTTATTTTTAATATAAATGCTCTCAAAAATGCACAAATTTTCTTTATCTATGAACTTATCTGAAAGGTCTTATTACATATATTGGTTCAGTAATTACACTTGTGCTCAGGTGAGTATTTTGGTGTACAATTTTTATATTTTTTGCCCCGCTAAACCCCTTTGCGTTATGAATTCCTAACAATACGATATCTCATGGTGTAAAACTGGTATTTGGATCTGCTAATACCATATGGGAGGCAATCTCTTCGGCAGAATAGCCAAGATCTAGAGCAGTCTGTGTGACAAACGTGAGAGTATCTTTATTCAGTTTCGCTTGTTCCCATGTAACTTCATCATCATGACTAGTAAGAGAGTCCATAAATTTAGATTATAAATAATGTAACGAATATATAATAAACTAATTATATAAAATTGTCAAATTAATCTAGGCGAGTTTTTTCATGTAAAGCTCGTCACTGTCTGTTGTGTTTGGTATAGGGTTCATTAAACTGACACTAAAAATGGCACAACTCGAATTTCCAAATCTGTCACACAAACAATCCTACCTGGAGATGATTTCTGAGTGGGCGAGTTTTGAGACGGTTCCGACGAGTCCGGGGAGACTTTTTGTTGGTGAAAATTTCGAGGATTTTCTGTCGATTGTTGAAAACGATATAACAAATAATCCTGATGGTGTGAATTCTCATCTCTTTTTCTTGGTCGAAAATGGGAGGATTTTCGGAGCTATTCAGATTCGTCATTCGATAGACCACCCGAGACTTATCGAAGTAGGGTGACATATCGGTTATGGTATTCGTCCGAGCGAGAGAGGGAAGTGATATGCGACTGAGATGCTTTGATTGGCGCTTCTAGAAGCGAAGAAAATAGGTCTTGTGAAAGTTCTCATTACTTGCCTTGATGACAATATCGCTTCTGCCAAGGTCATCGAAAACAATGGCTGAGCCTTTGAGCGGTATGCTGAGAGAGATGGAAAGCAGTTTCGGAGGTATTGGATTGCAGTGCAAGGTGCAGGTACTCTAATATTGACATAATAAACTATATATGTTATTATATCCCTGTTTTACTGTTTAATTTAAAACTATGAGCTGAACAGATTGAATTAAAGTTGTCGTTCCTGGTCAAAAAAATGCCGCCCCCGATAAGCTAACTACTGCTCCAAAGACTGGAGTCCCTGGTTTAAGAAAAAAACTTGGTTGACTTGTTGCTAGTCTTTTAATGGCTACTTCGGCTCTTTGAACTAATTCTGCTACCAACAGTTTCCAAAATATAAATGATGCGCTAGGTGTAGTTGCTCACGTATTTGGTATATCTCTTGAAGCCGCTTCAAAACTAGTTCGTGAGGCTGGCATTGCTGAAGATACTAAGATAGTAAAAATCATCAATGAACAAGAAGTAGGTACGGGTAAGCTGAGTGTTCGCATTCTCACCTTCCCAAATAGGGGTTGAGATATTGTTATTACAAAGCCTGAGACTAAATAAGGCTCTATAATTGTGCTTTTATAATTGGAGGATTTTTGTCTATTTGTGCAAGCCTTGTTATGTCCTTATAAAATCATGTTTTTTTAATGTGTCGGACACCTTTCTCCTAAAAGGTAATATTGTTTTTTCCCACATCTTTTTCTCTTCCCATTGAATAAGCCTATGAATTGGCTGAAAAGTTCTCGGGAAATGTTGTATCAGTTTTCTGAGTTTTCCTGCGAGGTTGTCTAGTTGTATTGGTTTTGTAATAGCAGGACCAGGATTGTGATGTTTTTGTGAGAGCATACTCGCTATAAATCATCCAGCTCCTAACGTATGATACATCCAGCCTGCTTCTGGATGTCCACATCCATCTCTACCTCTCAGAGGACACTTCATTACTGGCGTTCAACGGAGCTCATGTAACTTTCAGCAATTTGCGGGTATTCAAGATCCGTTCCAGGCTTCACGAAAACCAATTGGTT
>CAZLKD010000106.1:0-3363 GCA_964560015.1 uncultured Candidatus Peribacteria bacterium | reverse complement strand
CTGGAGAGCGAGTTTATTTGCTTTCGGTGGTTTTGGGTACTTTTGCCATCAAAAGTACCAAAGGAATTTCTCACTGGCTGGATCCCGGGTCAAGTTTTTCCCTGTTCCACAATGAAAAAACTTGCCCGAGGATGACGGAATAATAATCAATACAAAACAAGAGAATAAATTTGCATCTGCCGGGAATATAGAGTATTATGTAACTGTAATTCTTATCGTCACTTATGGATACATCTACCCCAGCACAGCCAGCATCACAGTTTGCCATCAATAGTCTGATGGTCGATAAACGCATGTCTGACTACCGCGATCAAAAAGAACTCCACTATTTCTGGGATCTCTTTGCGATGTGTATCTCAGAGGAACGCGTCGAGAAAGAACTCGCAGAAAATAACTCCAAATACTACGGGAATAAGGCAAATGCCAGAAACACACTTATCCGAAAAGAACTCGAAGAAAAAAGTCTCTTCGTCTCTGCGCGAGCTGAATATGCAAAGATTACCTGTGAAAAGATTCTCCTCTTCTTCCGTACCATGGTTTTCTCATGGTCAGAAGGAGGGAAAAATTTCGCACAAGGTGAAGGCAATATAGAGCGCTATAAGCACCTCGCTGTTATCTATCTCACAGACCTCTACTCTCAGGACAATCTCCATGATATCGAGGAACTGAGCGAACTCGTCGATGGTGTCATCAACAAAATCATTGATGAATTTCATGCATTTGAAGCGGTCCGTGCCTGTGCCATGTTTTATCACAATCGTCCGAGCATAGGGAAAAATATCCCTATCTACCGCGATTGCATGACCTACATCGCAAACCTCTCCACATATATCAAAGAAAGTGGCGTCAACGAAACCTATTTCCAAAACGCAGCTGGCCGTATCAAGCAATACCGAGACATGCTCGATCCTATCAAAGAAACACCGGAGGATTTCAAGATATTTATCACATCAGCTGACAAATCAACCTCTCAGATACGACATGACATGGAAGATAGCATCAAACAGTATTTGGGCACGCTCCTCCAATTTACACAGATTCAGACACGTACGACAAAAGACGAAGTCAAAAACGATCTCGATACGTTTCTCCGAGAAACAGGATACACAGTGGAAAAACTCTCCTACGAGATTTCCCCTATTTACAAGTCTACCATGGACAAACTCATGTTCAAAAAATCTGGTTGGCAGCTCGTTGTGAAGGTCAAAAAGTAAGCAAAGAAAACCAAAAAAAGCAAAATAGCCCCTCTGATGGGCTATTTTTCTCATACTTTACAGAGTCAAAACTTGCATTACCGAATCAAGTGGATTATACTAGAGGAGTAACAATTTCTTTTATGAAAAAATCCCTCCATTTTCTCGCCATAGCATCACTTGTGACTATGAGTGTAGCACATGCTGAGCCAGCAAAAGTCGAATGTAGCACCAATACAACATTTGGACAAAACACCTGTGATGTCTGCTACACAGAGACATTTCATGCAAAAGAAGCTCCAGCAGGATGGTCAAGCACTATCACTGATGTGATGATACCATGGGAACATGGTACAGGCGATCTCGATGAAATCATCTATGACACGGCACAGAAACTCCCTGAGATAAAGGGAACACTCACCGTCACGACAAAACCCACAAAACCCGAAGATCTCTGGAAAAATCATGAGACACTGATTTGGAAACCATTTGATGATCACAAGGAATACGTCCTCAAAAAAGGTGAAAAAGTCGGTCTCTATCGTCTCGCACAAGATGCGTCTCTCACCGTTCAGGGGAAAAAACCAGAAGACACTCTCCTCATCAGTACTCCCCTCTCTGTCGGAAATTTCAACGCTGATACCAATGAAGAAACAGCACCAAAAATCAGAAATATCTGTGTTCTGGGTAAATTTACTATCGATAAACCAGAAGCAGCGACGCCTACGCAACCAGCAGTTGCCACTCCTGCTCCAGTTACTACACCAACGACAACGCCATCTATACCTACTCCAGCAGTGATAGATACAGCAACAGCCATAGAAAAATCGGCAGAATCAGAAATACCCGTACTCAATGCTGCAGAACCAGAACCAGTCATCGTTGCTGCTCCAGAGGAAACAGAGACAAAATCTGGACCAGAAATATGGATATTTCTCGTATTAGCCTTTATTCTCACCAGTGGATGGAACGCGTGGAGGAAGCAGAATGTGTAGACTTTTATAATTATATAGGTAAAATAATTTCATGGTACCTGGAACTCGCACATGACCAGGAGAAGAGGGAGAACATCTCGATCGACGATCGGATGAGACAAGTGACCATGGAGAACAGGTCAGATGGATGAGAAGGTTTTGTGACACTGATCTCTGCAAAGAAGACAAAGAATTTTCACAATTAGTCCAAGAATTCCACCAGAAAAACGTCTCAAAAGACCAACTCAATAAAAAATTTCGAGAGAAACTCAAGTCACTCTCTCCAGAAAAGCGAGCAAAAATGGGTCTCACGAGTAGTGGCGCAGAACTCTCTGATGCAGATATAGATGCATTTTTATCGAGAACAGGGTGTTTCGAAAATCAGCTCATGGCCCAGATAGAGAGTGATGTAAAAGCAAAAGAAAAAGCCCATGAAAACATGGTCGAAAACTGTGTCTCCGTCGCACAAGATGAATATGGTGATTTCAATGCTGAAGAACTCAAAAATGCACTCAAAAAAGAAGACCCTTCACGACTTCATACATTTCTCGATACTCCCAAATATCGAAAGACCTATATTTCAAAACTTCCTGGAAGCCATGCGCTCAAAACGAGAGATTTCTCGGACGTCCCTTTTGATGAAATCACCCGAGCCGTCAGCACACTCAACCCCTCGCATCCAAAACGCCGACAGATACAAGAAGCCTGGCTCAAGATCGCACAAGTAGCTCATCCCGATAAAGACCTCGCGCATGCTTTCGGTGAAATCACCAAAGATGGTGGACCAAAAGTAGACATTGCGGGTGCCTACGAAGCATTTTTTGGACCAGAAAATACGCTCATCTCCTCTGAAAATCGTGAGAAAATCCTCAATTTCCTCTCACGACAATATGTCCCGAGAGTGCCAATGAGTGTCCTCGAAACTGTTGACCCAAAAGCAGCCAATGGTCTCCTCACGAGCGAAGCAGAAAAGGCAGCGTTTGAAGCAAATCTCCCCGCTGATCCTGAACTCGCGAAAGCTCTCAAAAAAGACCGAGAAGAGCAATGGACAGGTATCCAAAAACGATATATCGGTGGTGGGAAAAACATCATTGCAACACGCAATCTCCCCCTGAAAACAAAGATTCGCCTACTCTCACAATTTGGCTCTGCAGGTAAAACAGAGCAAATGCTCGAGTACTATCGTGGTAATCCTG
>CAZLKD010000105.1:0-3439 GCA_964560015.1 uncultured Candidatus Peribacteria bacterium | reverse complement strand
GAGAAAAGCAGTAGGGGCAGGCTGGAAAACAGCCTCAGCAGAACTCATCAAAAAAATCACTAACAGTGAAGTTGGGTACGCCTGACTCGTCAATCTTCCCGCATGAATACATGTCTACATAGATGAAGCTTGTGAATGAATGACAAACTTTGAAACAGGAGGAAATGAAACCGGCGTGCATGTAACAAATTGCAATTGGTGACGTGACATCAAAAAACCAGAACAATTCTATGATCTGAAAACAGCCAAAGAAAACGATATAAACCCAAACTCTGGCACCCCCTACAAAACCGAAAAAACATCAGAAGTCGGAAACATCTATGACCTTCCTCAGAAATATACCGAGGCCCTTCAGCTCAAAATCCCCCCGGAAGATGGCAAAGCTATGCACCCCTATATGGGCTGTTATGGTATAGGTATATCTCGCACTATGGGCGTCATAGCAGAGGCACTTATGACAGAAAAATGACTCTTATGGTCAGAAAATACCGCACCCTACAATACCCTGATAATCAGCCATTGAGATAACCTCGAAAAAGCAAAGACGCTGGCAGAGAAACTAGAAAAAGAAGGAAAGGAAGTACTCATCGATGACCGTGATGTTTGATTTGGGATGAAAATGGGCGATGCTGAGCTTCTCGGCATACCAAATGTCATCCTCCTCACAGATAAAACGCTCGAAAAAGGTGGCTATGAAATACGTCGTCACTGAGGAGAATGAGAGATTATCAAAATGGCATAAATGTCAGTCAGGAAATAATTCATCATTTTTCCACTCTAAACTCTAGGTACTCGAGCAGAAAGATATACAATCACAATAATCTATGTTCTTTTCTCGTCTCAAGCCAGAAGAAAGACTCCAATTCACGATCAATCTCGTGATGATTATTTTGGTTGTCACGAGTATCTCACTCACAGTGATAGAATCTGTCGAGAGTATGATGACGCCCGAATTGCGAAATATGTTTCTCTCGATTCATGTCGCTATCCTCGCAGCATTTTTGGCAGAGTTTCTCTACAGACTCTGGTACTCAGCTCAGACATATGAAGGTAACTCCCCTGTAAAAGCGACAGCACTTTTCTTGCTCCACCCTCTCACAATCATCGATATCATCGTCATTGCTCCCCTCTTTGCCATGATATGGAGTCACAATCTCCATGATGCGGATACGGTTATATTGAGAGTATTACGTTTTACAAGTGTGCTCAATATGTTTCATTTTTATCGCTCATCGAGAGTGATGAAACTCCTCAAGGACATGGGAAAAGAGATATGGTATGAGATGATGATTATCCTCATAATATCAGCACAATGTCTCCTCATCTCTGGTGTTATCTTTTATGCACTGGAACACGATGTAAATCCGCATGTGAAGAGTATATTTGATGGTATCTGGTGGGCCGTTGTGACACTCACAACCATCGGATATGGTGACGTCTATCCGATCACCTTTGCTGGACGTCTCCTTGCGATGGTTCTGGCTTTTATCGGTATTGGCCTCGTCGCGCTCCCAACTGGTATCCTCACAAGCGGTTTCATTCGTGCACTTCGTAGTGAGAAAAAACTCACACAACTGGTCGACAATTTGGAGGAAGAAGAAAAAGAACAAGACCAAATACTGGATCGTGTGCAAAAAATCGAGAAAAAAATCAAGAAAAACCCCTCCAAAAAGGCAAAAAAAGTCTAGTCTTCCTCACAGAGTCCTCACAAGCATCTCTTGCTGGATGGAACAGAAGTGATACCATCTGCATACTATGAACACAAAAAAAATCCTTCTCTTTTCTTTTTTCTCTTTCCTTTTTTCTCTCAACAGTGTCTTTGCCTGATTTACAGATACAGAATATTCATGGTACAAAGATTCCATTCTCAGTCTCCAGGCCCAATGACTTGCAAATGGTTACGGAGATGGTCGGTACGGAGTAGAAAACAATATCACACGGGCTGAAGTCCTCAAGCTCTTACTCTGAGCAAGCCACACAACGATTTCAGCCACAAGAACAGAAAAATGTTTTCCTGATGTAGACCCAAACCTCTGGTACCATAGCTACATCTGTGCGGCTCACGAACTCGGTATAGCAAATGGTTTCGCGGATGGAAAATTTAAGCCCAATGATCCGGTCACAACACTCGAAGCCATTACTTTTGGAGCAAAAGCATTTGGCATCATGGACAAGTTTTGATTGGGTGAAAAATGGTACGAACCACTTCAAAAATTTGCTGATGAGAATGCCATCATACCAACACACAGCTATACTCTTGATACCCAGATATCACGCGGTAAATCAGCAGATCTCATCATCCGACTCCAAGAATATAACCGGACAAAAGCACCAGTCTCCTATAAAAGTACTGGGTGCCAAGCATCTCCATCTCTCACATCTGGAGAAAATACTCTCACGATAGAAGGAAAAGAAAGGAAATACAATCTCTTCATACCAAATTGATACTCAAATGCTCGCGAATATTCGCTCGCTATTGCTACACACGGCCGAACAAATAGTAAGGATCAAGTACAGGCATACATGGGCCTTCAAAAGGGTCAATCAGACACTATAGTCGCCTATCCTGCAGCTCTCCGCGCAAGTTCTGGAAATAGTTTTTCATGGAGTGAAAAAGAAAATATGACCTTTGTCGATGCCATCCTCCAACAAGTTTCTAATAATTACTGTATCAACCGCAATCAAATCTATATCGTCGGACACTCACTCGGTGGATGGATGGCACAGCGTATTGCCTGCCTCCGTGGTGAATTTGTCAGTGGTCTCGCTGTCGTCGGTTCTGGGCCGTTTGGAAGTGCCTGTTCTGGACCTGTTCCTTCTCTCTTTTTCCAAAACGTCAATGACCCTCTTTCTTCATATGCTTCAGGGAAAAGCGCAGAAGCTACAAGATTGAAAGTCAATGAATGTACTGATACTACAGAAACAGTACAAATCGGCCCTCTTACCTGTACAAAGCACAATACCTGCTCCGCTGAAAACTCAGTAACTTGGTGTGAATGATACACAGGCTACGGTGGTGATCCACACAGTTGGCCAACTGGAGGCTCTTGGCAGTCACCAGGCGGGTGAACATGGATACTCGATTTTTTCAAGAAATTATAGAAATCTCTATTTTTAGAAAGCCCTTTTTTGTGAATGGAGAAGCAGTGCAGAAAAGGGTTTTTAGGGGGCACACTGTTTGAGCGTCATGAATACAGAAAATAAACTGCCCGAATGGAAAGCGAGTTTGTGTCCCCTGAATGGTCTTTGGGTACTTTTGCCACCAAAAGTACCAAACGAATCAATAAGGGAATTGTGTTTTCGTATGGATACCGACTTTCGCCAGTACGACAAACCAATAAAAAATCTCCATGGATTTCGAGTGGTATTTGGTTCGATTACAATACACAAAAAAATCCCACGAATGGGACTTAATTGAAAATGTTCTTTGGTGGCGGGG
>CAZLKD010000104.1:0-3536 GCA_964560015.1 uncultured Candidatus Peribacteria bacterium | reverse complement strand
AGTCTTTTCCTATTTTTTTATACAATATCTGCATACTTTTATTATGACCTCTACAGACCCCCACGACGAGCGTTCAGTTCGTCTTCAAAAACTTCATGCACTTCGAGCTCTCGGGGTCAAGCTGTATCCTGATCGATTTCATAAAAAACAGGATATAGGCGTTATTCGTAAAAAATCAGAAAAACAGACATTTCGATCTATTGAGGAGATTATTCCTGAGCCGGGGAACGAAATCCATACGGCTGGACGCATCATGCTCGTTCGGAGCTTTGGGAAGCTCATATTCGGTACACTTCAAGACTTTTCTGGACAGATTCAGTTTGCTCTTTCGAAGGATTTTTGTCTTCTTTCTCAGGATGGTGGTGAGTTGTGAGAAATTGGAAAAGACCCAGCAGAACCATTTAAAATTTTTGAAAAATATATCGACCGAGGAGATATTATCGGTATTCATGGTGAGTTATTTATGACGCATAAAGGTGAGTTGACTGTCTTTGTTCGCTCGTTTCAGCTTCTCTCAAAAGCATTTCTTCCACTTCCTGAAAAGTTTCACGGACTCGCTGATGAGGAAACTATCTACCGAAAACGGTATCTCGACATGATTACGGAGAAAACTTCTTATGATCGCATGGTATTCCGTTCTCGATTTGTCCAGAAACTTCGTGAATTCTACTACCGCGAGGGATTTATCGAAGTAGAGACTCCTACTCTTGGAAATAGTGCTTCTGGAGCTCTCGCTCATCCATTTACGACACACCATGAGGCAACTGATTCAGATCTGTACCTCCGTATCGCACCTGAAACATCTCTCAAAAAATGCACCGTTGGTGGCATGGAAAAAGTCTTTGAAATAGGGAAGTCTTTCCGTAATGAGGGGCTCGATCCATCGCATCTTCCAGAATTTACTTCTGTAGAACACTACGCTGTGTACTGGAATTATGAAGATAATATGGATTTTACGGAGCGTATGTTCGGTTACATTATGGATGAACTTATGGGCGGAAACAAGAAAGTCGAAATCATTAATTCAAAAGGGGAGAAGCATATGGTCGATTTCTCAGGAAAATGGCCACGACGCTCTATTTGTGATTTAATTCAAGAACACTCTGATATCAATATCTACGAAGAAAATACGCTTGAAAAACTCCAGAAAGCGATTCAAAAAGCTGGCATTCAGATAGATGGTATGATGAAACTCTCACATGGAACGCTCATCGATAAACTCTATAAAAAAGTAGCTCGACCTCACATAATCAATCCGACATTTGTCATTCATCAACCTCTCGTCCTCTCACCACTCGCCCGTCTCAATGACACAAATCCGAGCATAGTAGACCGATTTCAGCTCTGCATCAATGGTTGGGAAGTGACTAATGCTTACTCTGAGCTTGTAGACCCTGTTGATCAAGAAGAGCGTTTTTCAAAACAACTCGATGCAAAGAAGGCAGGAGATGATGAAATAGCTATGCCAGATGATGATTTCGTCGCTGCCATGGAGCATGGTATGCCACCGCAGTCTGGTTTTGGTATGGGTATCGATCGTATCGTAGCACTCCTCACGGCGCAACCAAATCTCCGAGATGTTGTCTTATTTCCACTCGTGAAAGATAAGAATCCAAAAATTGAATCTTCATCTACTGTTAAAGCTGAAGAAAAAAAGACTATATCACAGGAAGAAAAAGACCCACACAGTCATATCAATATTGATTTACCAATTGTTGAGACAACGCTCGCAAAATATTCTACGACGACAAAAGATCATAATCTCACAGTGGGTCGATGTATGCGTTATTTTGGTCAGAAACTCGGGAAGAATGCTGACTATTGGTATGCTGTCGGCGTACTCCATGATGTCGATTGGGATGTGGTTGAAAAAGATGCCGAACGTCATTGTGGCGAATCTCTCTCACAAATTCTCCTAGAGATGAATGCCCCAGAGTGAATGCTCGAAGATATCCGCTCTCATTATGAAGAAAAATTCCCAGAGCATGGGCTGGATACGGATTTACGAAAATATCTCGCATCTGTCGATGAGCTCTCAGGATTTATCTGGGCATGCTCTCGCATGACTCCAAATAAATCTCTCGATGAAGTAAAAGTCAGCTCAGTCATCAAAAAACTCAAGGACAAAGGCTTTGCTGCAGGCGTCAGCCGTGAGCACTGTTGTCGTTGTGAGACACTTCTTTGAATCAGTCTTGAAGATTTTATTCCGCAGATGATAGAGGGGGGATGGAAATCTCTAAAAATTCATAATGTATGATAAAAAAATATATCAAAGCAATTTTATGATGGTTATATAATAGAGAATGATATGTTTCTTTCTGTTCCGAGGAAAAAATAATAATTGGGAGAACTATATCAAATGAACAAATCGAAGCATATCGTTATTGAGATGGCTCTAATAAGATTCTTTTTATTGGGGGGATTCATGGAAATGAAGTTGGTACAGTTAAATTGATACACAAGTTGGGTAAATATCTAGATAAAAATAAACCACAATCTACAATTTATATTATTCCAGCTCTCAATAAAGATGGTTTGAAAAATGCATTCTTACATCCTGATTATTTGTCAGGAGGAAGAATTGGTAGATTTAATGCAAATTGAGTTGATCTGAATAGAAATTTTCCTGTCCAATCATTTTCTCCTCATTGATATTGGTGACACGGAAAAGATTATTCTGAAAAGACGACTGTTTTTTGTGGGAATTTCTGATGAAGCGAGCCAGAAACAAATGCTATTATGCGATTTATTGTTGATCATAAAATTAATATGTTGTGAGTATTTCATAATTGCTGAGCTGATGTCTGAGGATGAAAAGATAATTTAAGCCAGTCTTTAGCTCAGGATTACTCTAAAAATGCATGATTCTTATGGATTCCAGAAAGTCGTTGGCAAACTTTTGGACAAACCTGAACCTTAAAAGAGTGGGCAGAGGATCAAAAAATTCTATTTATTGAAATTGAATGAACAAATAGATATAAATCTGATTGGAAAATTCAAAAAAGCGCTATTATACGACTTATTCAGTCATTTTAAATTAATTATGAAATACGAAATAGTTATTGGTCTTGAGACCCATGTCCGTGTTGGTTCGATTACCAAGATGTTTGGCGGTGAGCCAAATGCTGTTGCCCTTGAACGTGATCCAAATATCAATATAGGACCTGTTTCTTTTGGTCTTCCTGGTGCTCTCCCAATACTCTCAGAAGGTGTCGTCGATCTGGCAGTCCGAGCGTCACATGGTCTCCGTATGACTGTGAATACTTTTTCTCAGTTTGATCGCAAGAGTTATTTTTATCCTGATCTTCCGATGGGATATCAGATTACGCAGCTGTTTCATCCGATTTCTGAACATGGTCATCTTGATGCATTTGTCGGGGAAGAATTGAAGCGTTTTAAAATCCGACGTATTCATATCGAGGCTGATGCGGGTGGTTCAAAACATTCTGTAACGAAGTCTCTCATAGATTTTAATCGTGCAGGGAGTCCACTGATGGAGATAGTGACTGAGCCTGATTTCCGAGGAAAAGAAGATG
>CAZLKD010000103.1:0-3541 GCA_964560015.1 uncultured Candidatus Peribacteria bacterium | reverse complement strand
AACAGGACGACGAGATATCGAGTTATCACGGTGAATATTATAAACCTCTCTCTATAGAGCATTATGATGAGAGAAAAGTAGGTTATGAAATAGCTCAGAAAAATATCGATGCCTGTGTCGATGGCATCATAGAATGTCACCTCACAAAAAAACCATTTAAAATTATTAAACCAGAACTTGCCTTCTATATAGAACATCATATCGCAATACCAACACTCTGTCCCAATGAGAGGCATCACTTGCGTACTCTCGTACGAAATCCTCGCATTATGTATGAGAGGGTATGCGATGAATGCTCTACGCCTATAAATACAGTCTATGCCCCGGAAAGAACTGAAAAAGTCCTCTGTGAAGCATGTTTTCAAAAAAAGATATTTTCTTAATTCTTCTTTATGTCATTTATTCCACCAAACGAAAAAATCATCGAAGAAAAGATCTGTCGCATCAGCTGACAAGAGTTTTTCATAACTGATAAAGATATCGAATTTTACGAGAAGATTTCACCAGTATTTGCTGGTCAGAAATACCTCATACCAAGTCCGACACTCTGTCCTGATGAACGAATGAGAAGAAGGCTCTCCTGGAGAAACGAACGAAAACTCTATCACGGAAAATGTGCCAAAACAGGAAACCAGATTATCTCCACCTATTCACACGACAAGGAATACACGGTCTACGATCCAAAAGTTTGGAACAGTGATGATTGGAATCCTTTCGAATTTTGTGCAGATTTTGATTTTTCTCAACCATTTTTTCCACAGTTTGATGCTCTCATGAAGCGAACACCGAAACCTGCACTTGCCAATGGTTTCTGAGAAAATTCTGACTACTGCAATCAATGTTATTACCTCAAAAATTGTTATCTCTGTTTTTGTACAGATTATTCAGAAGATTGCGAGCACCTTTATGGTTCATTCGCATCAAAGAATTGTTTTGATTGTCTCAATATAGAGAAGTGTGAATACTGTGATGAATGTATAGGCTGTGCGAATTGCTTTGGAGCACAAGAATGTATAGATTGTCGCGATTCACGTGATATATTATTCTGTTTTGATTGTAGTGGATGCCATGATTGTTTTGGTTGCACAAACCTCCGAAATAAATCCTATTATTTTTTCAATGAATCACTCACAGAGGAAGTCTACAAAAAAAGAGTGGAAGAATACAAAAAATCATCAGAAAAAATCCAAGCGCCAATACGGGAACGTGTGAAAACTTTTATGAAAAACGCCATATATCGTGATACAAATAACATTAATTGTGAATCATGTACGGGAGACTTTCTTCATGGATGCAAAAATACGTATGAAAGCTTTGCAGCCAAGTGACTCATCGATTGCAAATACATATCGCTCTGCCCTGGTGAAACAAATAATGCATACGATATAGTTGGCTCTCTTGGTTCATGGGACTACGAAAGCACTTCTGTAGATGGGAATAATATAGCCTTTTCAGCATATATTTTTTCATGAAATCAGAATGTTTTTTATAGTCATTTTTGTTCGAATGGCTGACATAATCTCTTTGGCTGTTCATCGCTCAAGAAAGCCAATCACTGTATCATGAATAAATCCTACGGGATACAGGAATATGAGATGCTCTGCGGGAAAATCATTGACCATATGAAGTCCACAGGTGAATGGGGGGAATTCTTCCCAACAGAAATAAGTCCTTTCTGATACGATGAAACGGTGGCAATGGAACACTTCCCTCTCACAGAACAAGAATCACAGATGAAGTGATGGAAATGGAAAGGAGAAGAAGAGACCTCCTCGTATCATGGCCCTTATTATTCAGCACTTCCTATTCAGGAGTATGATGAAAAAATAGTGGGATACGAACTGGCTCAGAAAAATATAGAAGATCTCCTCGGAGGCATACTCAAGTGTGAAGTCACTGAAAAACCATTTAAAATCATCAAACAAGAACTCGCTTTTCATATAGAACATAACATACAACTCCCCAAGAAACATCCAGATCAGAGACATAAAGAGAGGCTCTCCCAGAGGAATCCACGAAAAATATATGAAAGAAACTGCGCAGAGTGTCAAAAGAACATCACTACATCATTTACGCCTGAAAGAAAAGAACGAATTGTCTGTGAAGAGTGTTATCGGAAGTTGGTGTACTAATTTTGAATTTTCAACTATCGATATACAATCTGCAGTGTAGGATTTCTCATTCGTAATTCATCATGATTCATTGAGTATGATTCCTCCTGGAGAGAAAATTATCGAAACAAAAAAATGCAGAATTTCTGGCAAGGAGTTTTTTGTGACTGATAAAGACAAGGATTTTATGGATAAGGTCTCGCCTATGTTTAATGGGAAAAAATACCAAATCCCCTCACCAACACTGTGCCCAGAAGAAAGGATGAAAAGAAGGCTTGCATTCCGAAATCCACGAAGCGTGTATCTCAGAAAAAGTGATGCAACTGGCGAGACAATATTTAGCCAATACGCTCCTGGGAAAATTTTTCCAGTGTATGATAATGAGACATACTATACCGACTCATGGAATCCAAGTACATTTGGGAAACTATTTGATATAAATAAAACTTTTCATGAACAGTTTTTACAGCTCCACAATACCGTACCACATTATGCGAGGTCTGTCAGCAATCTGGTAAACTCAGATTACTGTAGCAGTTGCAACGACCTCAAGGATTGTTACCTATGCTCAAACGGATGAGACTCGGAAAAAATGATCTACAGTAATGGATTTAAGAGGTGTTTCTGATGTATGGACACTACACTCCTCTTTGATTCACGAGAGTCCTACATGTGCATAGATGTTGAGAATTGTGATTCATGTTTTTTCTCACAAAATTGCAGCAACTGCCACGAGTGCTGGTATTGCGATGAATGTATCGGATGCCGAGATTGTTTTAGCTGTGCAAATCTCAGAAATAAACAATATCACATAGCCAATCAAGCCTACGGGAAAGAAGAATATTTCAAAAAAATTGAAGAGATAAAGAAATCTAATCCCGATATAATCAGATTTACACAAGAGTGGTCGAGCAAACAAATCAAAAAAGACCTCCATCTCCTCAAAACAGAAGATTCTTTCTGAAACTACCTCGTCAATGCAAATAATTGTTACAATTGTTTCGAGTGTTCCGAATCACAAAATCTACGCTATTGTGACATTATAAAAACTGGGCATGACTGCATGGATATATCTTCATTTGGTTGGCACCCCGAATGGTCATACGAGTGTGCGAGCCTGGGTCACCATGCTCACCATATATTATTTTCTTTTTTAGTGCTGCAGGATGTGAAAGACGTCTGTTATTCATCTCTTTGCCAAACTATTTCTGACTGTTTCTGATGTGTCTGACTT
Source organism: uncultured Candidatus Peribacteria bacterium (assembly GCA_964560015.1). Classification (GTDB taxonomy): domain Bacteria; phylum Patescibacteriota; class Gracilibacteria; order BD1-5; family JAGOOR01; genus JAGOOR01. The sequence continues at coordinate 196 of CAZLKD010000103.1, read as the reverse complement.
CATGCTCACGAGCATCATTGTATTTTCAATAAACCCTATTCAGTCGCAGAATACGAACAGCTGTGTGGAAAGATCATAGACCACATGATCTCTACTGGAGAATGGTGAGAGTTCTTTCCTCATGAACTCTCTCCCTTTGGTTACAATGAGACAGTAGCTCAAGAATACTTTCCTCTGACAGAAGAAGAAGTGAAGA
>CAZLKD010000102.1:0-3589 GCA_964560015.1 uncultured Candidatus Peribacteria bacterium | reverse complement strand
TTGCTCTCTGTGCACAGTTGATACCCTCTGCAGTACATGCTGATGGTTCCTACTACCTCGTTTCTGCATATTATTCACCTCTCCCCGATCAGGACTTCTACCTCCATGGAACCTATGAAGACGAAGTCAGCATGAATGGAGAAGGCAAATTCACTGCCTCAGGACAAGCTGTACGCATCGGAGTCGTTGCTGCACCAAAAGAAAACCCATTTAATACTCGTGTTCGAATCAAACAAGCTCTCACTATCAAAGGTACTCCAGTCAATTTTGATTTCAATGGTACTATTCTCGACCGGGGCGGAGCTATTCATTCGGCAAATAATCTCCCACGTCTCGATATCTATATGGGTTCAGGACAAAAAGGACTCTGCCGAGCCATCAATTTTGGAGTACAGACAGTTTATGTAGACTTTGACAACAGCGCCAGCCCTACAGATACAGCAAATTTTGATAACATCCCGAGCGATTGTGCCAATCCTCATAATGAAACAGTACCTCTCGCCTCAGGAACAACAACAGCTTTTGATCCATTTACTATGCCAATAGGCGTAGGAAGTCCTGCCGCAAATATCAAGATCGTACAAAACCTCCTCTCTCGACTCAACGCATATAGTGGTCTCTTGGATGGAAAATACAATGATACACTTATAACTGCCATCTTCAATTTCCAAAAAGCAAACGGTATAGTACAAAATCGATCTGATGATGGTGCAGGAACATATGGACCAAAGACTCGAGCCATGCTCAAGGCCCTCCTCTCAGGTCAACTCAATAAAGATACCAATACAAATACAGTAAACTCTACAGCAACCGACACAACAAGCACAAATACTGACACAAGCACAACTACGACTCCCCCTACCAATACAACAAGCAACGCTTCAGAAGACACCCGCACACTCCAAACAAAGCTGCAAGAATTAGGCTATTTCAAATTTGAACCAGATGGCATCTACAATAAGCGACTCGTTGATGCTATCTATGCGTTTCAATTGGAAAAAAAGATAGTCACGGGCACTGAAGATCCTGGAGCTGGTTACTACGGTTCTGTGACTCAAACAACACTCGAGGAGTCATACCAGGCCCTCGTCGCTAAGAAGGGACAAATAGTTGAACTCGAGACAAAACTCGATGCAGCAAAACAGGCTCGAGATGAAATACTCGCAAAAAAGAAATGAGAATTTGTCGCAACTATCAAAAAAATACCAACACTCAAGCAGGGGCAAGTCCATCCAGAAATCCGCACGCTCCAGAAAATGCTCAAACAAGTAGGTTATTTCAATCAAAAAGATACAGCAGTCTTTGGTCCTGTGACAAAATCAGCACTCGCTAAATATCAATTTGATCTCAAAGTGATTGATAGTCTCTCGAGCCCTTACGCTGGCGTCCTCGGAGATAAGACTCGTGAAGCCATAGCAAATGACCTCTACAACCGTTGGGTCAAAGCAGACACAACCAGCAATGCAGAAGTTGACGCAGTACAAAAAGAACTCGACGAACTCAAGAAGTCGTAACAGAAAGGCTGTATGAGGTATGAGGTATTAAGTTAATCCGCTACATAATACCAAATACATAGTACCTCACTTCCCTACAGTGACCTCTTCCACCAACCGTTTTCGAGGCTCCATCAGTAGAACGCATATCCTCCTACCATGATAAGAAGGGTCAGGACGATCGAGGCATCAAGGGACCAATTATAGAGCGTATGGAGTGTCACCGCTGCTACGAGGCCGAGAAATGCCCCTAGGACACGAGAACGACAAGAAAATATACACCAAAATGCCAGAAGTCCCGCAAATATATGAAGCGGAAGTGAAAAGAGATTTCTTCCTAGCACTTGTCCCCAACTGATCTCAGTACTATAATAACGCACATTTTCGACAAAGCTAAAGCCCAGACTCACAAATGGACTCATAATAGCTGGATAACTCGCAGTGATACTCTGATACCACTTCCCTATTTCTTCATGAAAAGGCGACCAAAAGACTACTTTTTGTGCCAAAAAAGAAGCGCACAAGAAGAGGAGGATTCATCAAAAGATTGGAAGAGTAGCACTCACACCGATACGACGCCAGGAAAAAGGAATCGAAAAAACAAAAAATATCAGTGGGAATACAATCCAATCAGTACCAATGAGAGGAGAGAGGGATGGCACCATATCAAATATGATAAACACTCACGCCACGATGCTCCCACGTAAAAATCCAACGCGAGCACGAGAAAAAAAGTCGTTTCCTGCTCATCTATACATAAAATAGGTCAGAAGGTACATCCACAGAAATAATCCTATAACAGCAGGCAATAATATTCCAATAAATGACATCATAGAGATTACGATGAATGCTTATCTTTTTGATCTCGTTTTTGGAAAATGATATTATATTTCCCAAAAGAATACTGTTTTTCGAGGACCTTATTCACTTTATACCAACCAAGTATGATCCAAGAACCCAGTATAAAAAGAAACAGCCCAACGAGGAATCCCAGAAGCGCAGGATTGAAGAGAATGGCTATGCCGATGATGACACAGAGAATTCAGAATATGAGCATAAAAGTTGAATTAAAAATTATGAATTATGAATGACGAATAAGTATCTTTTTCATAACCTCATGTTAACCAGGCTCAGTATAGACAAGTTATATCCCAAAACAAGAAAAATCCCACTCAATTGCGAGTGGGACAATCAGAGATATATCAAGAACTATGAGAGTTCTTCTGTTAATTCACGATACTTTGAACAAACGATAGCCTTTTCGCGAACCTTTCGCTTTGTAGGATTTTTGAAATTATAACGAGTTGCTCGGAGATTTGTGATCAAACGTGAGCCGTAGAGAAGTTTTTTAAAACGAACAAGCATCTTGTCGCTTGATTCTCCTTCTTTCTTTGTTGCGTAAAAACGAGCCATATAAAGAGTAAAAGTAAAAGAAAAAGTATAAAGAGTGGTTTATTAAAAATCCTCTCTATGCACTATGCACTTAATCTATGCACTGGGCAGTAGTATAATAATTATTTTCCCTTGTCAAAAAAATCTGCATCTCGAAGTAAATATTCTGGTATATTCATCTGAATTCTCTCGATTAATCGATCCAAAAATGATATATCATCCTCTGGGATTTCGAGACTCACGTGCACTCGCGTAGTACCATCATTTTGCGCAGCCATATTGAGATCGATGATATTGACCCCCTTTTCATAGAAAATACGAGTAATACGACTCAAAAGTCCTGGCACGTCATGAAATAAGAGAGAACACGATACCACTTTCCCCTTCCCATTTGTTTGCCAGTAGGCTGAGAGGAGCCTCTTGGGGTTAGCGCGTTCGAGACTGGCACAATCAGCCTTATGCACCATGCATTTCCCAGCAGTACGGAGCACGGCCACGACATCATCAGGAAAATGAGGATCACAACACTGAGCCATCTGATGTGGAATCTGTTTTTGTCCTCAGATAATCACATGGACTGGTGCAAGAATTGGTATTGTCTTTTTTTGAGTTTTTTTTGTGGCCTCTTTGCGCGGAAGAAAAGTCGATGGCTTCCTCATTCATTGACCGATATGATAGTAGAGCTCTTCTTGTTTTTTTGAATC
>CAZLKD010000101.1:0-3639 GCA_964560015.1 uncultured Candidatus Peribacteria bacterium | reverse complement strand
TGAAGCCTCTTGAACCGCAGTTTGAACTGCTGACGTTTTATCATTTCGTCGATATCCCGGAAAATGAAGTCGAATCTGTGTGCGCAGAGCATCTCCAGTTTTGCTCTGATATAGGTCTGAGGGGTCGTATCTACATGGGTACAGAAGGTATCAGCTCCACTGTCTCCGGTAACCTCGGGCAATGCAAGGCGTACCGCATGTATCTCGAATCAACCAAATACTTCAAAAACATCGCTGACATCGAGCCAAAGGCAACACTTGTTTCTGGGCATCAATTTCCAAAACTGACCGTCAAGGTCCGTCATGAAATCGTCGTTCTTGGCGAAAAAGTCACGCAAGATGAAGTGAAAAAATATAAAAAAGAATTTACCCCCGCTGAGTTCAAAAAAATCATTGACGAATGAAAGACAGATGACTATGTCATTCTCGATATGAGAAATGATTATGAATATCGTCTCGGACATTTCAAAGGTGCTATCCCCGCGGGGACAGTGAATTTTCGAGAAGTACCACAACTTCTCGCGAAATATCGAGAGAAATCAAAAGGGAAGAAAATTATCTGGTATTGTACAGGAGGGATTCGTTGTGAAAAAGCAGCCGTCCTCGCGAACAAAGCTGGTCTCGATGACGTCTATGCTGTCGAAGGGGGAGTGGTCAAATATGTAAATACATTTAATGATGGGAATTGGCTTGGGAATCTGTATACTTTTGATGACCGTGTCAGTACATTTGTCGGCGATGGTACAACTCATACGACGATTGGTACCTGTCTCCACTCAGGTAAGCTCACTGATCACTGTGATAATTGTCGTCATACGGAGTGCAATGCTCGTATGTTGGTTGATTTTTCTGAGCATAAAAAGCATATGGGCTTTTGTTCGAGTGATTGTTTCGAAAAAGCTATGAGTTCACTGCTTATAAAAGATGTGGATTGGGATTCCTTAAAAGTTGGAGGTAAACTTATTACCTACAAAGAACTTCGTTCTCTTGTGAAAAATAATAAAATGCCCCTTACTGATGCTCAGGGTATTGTCTCAACACACTTGAGAAAAAAACTCTGAAACACTCCCTTTACTCACAAAGAAAGCCAAAAAGAAGGCGTGATACAGATGGATTAGAAAAGACATTTTAAGGTGTCGCCGTCATTCCAGCCAAGTCTGCTCAGGAAATATTGCTGGAAATTTGCAGACGCGAGGTGGAATCCAGTCTGGAAAAGTATCTGATTGACTGGATCCCCGGGTCGCACTTTGTTTGTCCGAGGATGACAGAGGAAATTTTTTATATCATTTAAGATTCCACCTCGCGCATGAAATTCTCAGATATTCGTTGCTTGGCTGGAATGACGGGCTAGAGCTTGCCTAAATACCCCTCTATAATCTCTGACCATGTACCACCAGCATTGATAATTTGTGCTTTTTTGAAGAAGGTTTTTGCTTGTGTCTTGTCTCATTCATTGTAAGCATTGATGCCTGATTCTATGAGAGCGAGGAGATGGTTTGGATTTTTTGTAAGGATATCCGCGAGTATAGTTTTTGCCTCTGGGATATTATTTGTGATGCGTAGATCCCATGCTCTCAGTGCGCCGAGGTCGAGAGAATCTGGGAATTTTTCGAGTGCTTTTTTGATCCACTCTCCTGCACTACGCGTTTCATTGTTTGAGAGAGCGAGATAGATAGCATTATTCATATCGTATTCAGTCACATCTGGTTCGAGTACGAGGTAGCCCAATACCTGAAACATATTTTTTGTGAGACCAAGCACGTAGTAATTGTAGGCGAGTTTTCTCTCAACCACAGTTTTTGGTTTATAGCCACCGAGGACAGCGTTGTTGAAATAAATATTGCTGGTTTCGTAGTCACTTTTTTCAAAATTGATAAGACCGAGAATAAAATCAACTTCAGGATCTTTCGGCTCGAGTTTTTTGTATTTATTGAGAGCCGCTTGCGATCTATCGTAGGAACCAATGATATAGGATGAAAAACCAACTATTTTAAGTATGGGTCTGTAGTCAGGCTTTCGGCGTAGGAGATTTTCTCAGACTTTTATGACTGTTGTGTAGTCACCATTCTTGTACCAAGCACCGATGAGAAGTGCTTCTTTGTAATTTGTGTCATTATTTGCTAGGGCTTCGTAATTTTTGAGAGCGTTTTTGAGCTCATTTATCGGGGCATAATTGTATTTATATGAACGTATCGCAGTTTCACACGAGATGAACTCTGTCTCACACGTCCAGGATACTTCAAAAGCTTTCTTGACATCATCTGGGAGTGGGAGATTTGCGAGAGCAACGGCGAAGTCTTCATCTCCTGTGTATCGGAGGGCATTCATAAATTCTACTTTTTCACTTGTTGTCAGTGCTTCGAGATTTTTTTTGTATAAATCGGCACTTTTCTGAAATTTCTTCCCACGAAATGCTGTATGTGCAGCTTTTCGCTCGGTATCGGTTGATGGCTCCAGACGAAGAACTCTCTCGTAGAGCTTGAGTGCTTCTGAATATTCGTTATTGGTACTGAGGAACTCTGCCTTTTTTGCCAGAATATGAGCCCTCTCTGCTCTATTTGCTGCAGGTATGATATCGTCATCATTTTTTTCTTCTACTTTTGTAACTCCTCATGTCTGTTGTACGGCACTCGCGATGCTGTTTTCGCCTTCAGTGACTTCTTTTGGTGTCTCTGTTTGAGGAAGGGGAATTTCAGAGGTTTTTTGAAAGAAAAAATACCCTCCCGATCATCCGAGACAGAGTATGATGAGGAGTATAAGGATTTTTTTTCGAGAGAAGCAGCGTTTCATTATTTTATTTTAGTCGGATGTTGCTTCAACTATACTATGCCTTTCTCTCTATCTCCAAATTTTTTACTCTTGCCCTGAGTCTATTTTTGCTGTTGTATATGTCGGATGCCACTGTCTAGTGATGTCCATGGCTCGCATGTGCCGAGTGTCCACCATGTTCGTCGCCTCCATGATCTGCGTGTCATCCGCCATGTTCTCCATTGCTCTGAGCAAGTCGTGTCGCACCAGCAAATATGATGTGTACGACGAGTGTCACACCAGCAATAGTAAAAGAGGGGAGTGACATATCGAAATACGCATTCATCCCTACAACTACGAGGAATAGAGCACATGCTGTTCTCGTTGGTGCAAAAATGATGAGTACCATAACTGCCTTCAAGAGATATCCAAAAATCTCACTTACAATTGTGCTCAACATCCCCAGCATAAAGGCACCACGATTGTGACTGTTATCTTTATCAACATGATTACCGTGACCACTGTGGGATTCATGTCAGTGGTCATCGTGTGTTATGCTGTGTACTTCATGATGCTTTGCCTGGTGGTGACTCGCATGTTTTTCGTGATGATGTGATGATGTCTGAGAATCTGTATGGTGTACGTGCCGTATTGGTGCTGGTACTTTTCCGATATTTTTGAGCATAACACGTGCGAGACAATTGATACCGTTATATTCCATCCATTTATTGGCGACTTTATCGATTTTCTTTCCTGAATGTTGCAGTGTATTTTTTGTCGTGAGCGTTCGTTCTGTCGCATGTTCTTCGGCGAGAACGGTGTTTACATAGTGAGAGGGGACTATACGTCAATCGGCATTCATAGAGAATGCCGATTTTCGTTATATTTTTT
>CAZLKD010000100.1:0-3691 GCA_964560015.1 uncultured Candidatus Peribacteria bacterium | reverse complement strand
TGATGATAACTACCTGGCAAAATAAACCATGTTAATCTATCATTATCAACAGCAATCACATAGTGATACGGATCATCACCCATATACGGATCATCATTTTTATTTATAGGGGTAATTGTTTTAAATCTATATTCACACGACTTATCAAATTCAGCAGCATCAAGAGGCACATCGACCCAACCAGAACCACTAGCTCCTGCATTTCCTCAACCATTTATCAAAATACCCGTAAAGCGTGCATAGACATTTGTGGAAGGTTTATCATTCCAGAGGTAGAGCCCCACTGTTTCGCCTGCACTGAGATACCAGACAGTATTGACTTCATTCATAGGTTTGTCAGAGCCACTCGAACGAGTTCACCATACACTTTTTGTACCACCGCCTCATATGAACTGCACAAACGTATTAGCATCTGGTGTGGTGAAGTAATGAACATGACCATTGAGATAGTAATATCCGCTCACTGGAGCTGTAAAAAGTCATGTCGTCTTGTTTACCGCACCATTTGAATCTGTATATTGAGCAACCAATGTACCTTGAGCATTTCAAATGGCATTAGCAGGTATTGACTGTGCTGATGTATGGAGAGCAGTAAAATAAACTGAGTTGCCGGTACCGCTCCCCCCCACCAACTCTAACATACGATTCCACTCCCCTGCTGTGAGGATGTTGCCTGTTTTCTTTCCTGCAATTGGAGCTGATTCATAGCCTGTTTGTCCAGCATTGAGGTCAGCTGCCAGAGTGAAGGTATGGACAGTGGCTTTCATCTTGTCGACAAGAGAAGTGCCTGTGGTAGTTTGAGCATAGAGAGTTGTCGCTGTGAGAGCGATCAGAGTGAGTCAAGCGACTCAGGCGAGGAGGGGGGATACTTTCATAGATAAATTTTAGAATACTGCAAATAATTTAGGGCATTTTATGATCAACGCACACAGCGCACATATGCGACATCATCCCCGGGGCCTGAAGTTGCTGAAAAATATCCATCTGACATACGGAGTTTGCCCCAATATTGCGGATTCGCATTTGCGGTTCATTGAGAATAATCGACGGTATTGGTCCAGAGAAAATTTGTATCTGTAGAAATTGGTGCAAAGACAAAAAGTTCGCTTAGATTTGGAAATCTCCAATCACTATACCCACCTTCTGTGAGATTTTTACAATACTTCGTGGCTTCAATAAAATGTGGGGCAGTAGTAGGTGACTCATTGCTGAGTTGTAATTCAGAAGAAGAACTACCACCTCCACCACTTCCACCGCCACAGAGTTTTTCAATCTTTGTGACAGTATAAACTGAAGCTCAATTAGCTCTAAAAACATTTTTACTACTCGCTAATATATGAGTTATAACACTAGAATGAGAAACGTAGGTTATTGCAAACGGATCAACTGCTGCTGCATAAAATATAGGATTAGTACCACCTATTGATGCATTATCGCCATTTGTATTGATAGTAAATCTATATTCACATGTCTTATCAAAAGGGGTCGTATCTGTAAGAGGAACATTCTCCCAACCAGATCCTCCACTTCCACCAGTAGATCATGTCTTATTCACGCAAAACTCCATTTTTCAAGGAATAGTAGTATTTGAGACGTAAGCGGTTGACCAATGAAAAACGCGAGCATAACCACTTGGACAACTAACAGATGGATCATGCCCCTCACACAAAGCCACATTCTGCTTAACACCTGCAACAACATTTGTACCATCAATTTTAATCATTTCCACTCACGCAGGAGTAGCTTGAGTAACAGTGAGACCACACCACGCTCATTGAGGAAGCGAAGCTGTAGCAGCTCATCCAGAAGAAACTAACTCTAACACACGATTCCATTCTCCTGCTGTGAGGATATCTCCTGTTTTCTTCCCGGAGACTGGTGCAGAATCAAAACCTGTTTGCCCAGGATTGAGGTCAGCAGAGAGCGCAAAAGAATTACGAGCAGTGGCTTTCATCTTATCAATAATAGAAGAGCCTGCTACTGTCTGAGCATAGAGAGTGGTCGCTGTGAGCGCGATGAGAGTGAGTCATGCGACTCATGCGAGGAGGGGGGATGTTTTCATAGGGGGAAAAGAAATAGAAAATACTACAAATCTGTACAAGAAAGATGACGAACGAGACCATCATGGTATCATCCACTTACTGCGCCACCATTACCAATATAGCAACATTGTTTCTTGCGTGGATTGTATTCAGCACTTTGGTACATAACCATACCATAGCCATCAGCACCGCATGCTGAACCAGGACCAGTATTAGTAGCTGCTGGAGAAGAACTACCACCTCCACAGAACTTCTCCAACTTCGTTGCTACATTATAAGGTGCTATACCCCCAACAAGATTAGACTTATTTGCTTTATCAAAGTACATATTATAAATCCAATACAACCTATCTTCATGAACTGTCTCAGCATAATATGTCTGCCCTTGGGTTACAAATCTATACATACACTGCTGATCAAACGGATTTGTATCAGTCAGTGGAACATCAACCCAACTAGAACTACCAGCCCCACCAACTCCACCCGTAAAACAAGTAACCTGACAATTGATATTATTATTCAATGCCTGTATACTCACAGTCCATGTACTATCTGTTCATTTTTCTACTTTACAATATCCCGCTGTAGAATCAGAGGTTACCCCTTCTCCATACCGTGTAAGAGCACAGAAATCGTGTGCACCAATATTTTCGGTAGTAGGCACAGTACTATTACCATCCTTACTATAATCTTTCTTGAAGGATATTTGCAATCCACCACCACTACTACCTCCTCCACTTCCATAGGTTCCACATACAGCATAGGCAGTAGGACGAGTCGGATATTCCGCACTCGTAGCACCTATGTCTCAGTTGTAGGCAATACCTCCACAATTCCAACCAGTAAGATCGGATTTTGGAGCATTATGAATAAAACTATTCCGTGTATTTGGGTAAGCACATCCTCCTGATATAACTTGTTTTCCTGTTGGACAAATTGCTTCTGACCAGCGATTTGCATAGCTGGTCCCCGCTGCTGCTCAGACATTTTGAGAAGTAACTACTTCGACATCAGATATTCCTCCACCAGCAGATGCAATAATTTCAAGCACACGATTCCACTCCCCCGCTGTGAGTATATCGCCTGTCTTCTTACCTTTCACCGGATCTGAAGTGAGACCTGTGTCAGTAGGATTCAGAACTGAAGAAAGTGTAAAGCTGTGAGCGACTGCTTTCATCTTGTCGACAACAGAGGTGCCCGTTACTTGAGCATAGATGACCGTAGTTGTGATTCCGAGAGCGAGGAGAGAGGCTCCGATGAGGAGGTGTTTTTTCATAGTGAGAAATAAGGAAAATAGAGAATTAGAACGCACACCCCCCTCCACTGTACCCTACTGGTCTCTGAAGAAGAGGAGGAAGAGTATTGGTAGTGAAGACACGGTAGGTGATGTTGGTAGAACAGGTGTTGTTTCCATCAGGTTTGATTCTGCGGAATCCTTCGAGATCTTGTGCTGCTGCTTGTGCTGGTGTACCGTTGGTTCTGAGAGTTGTCTGATCGAAGTATTTTGCAGTGCTGGTAGTCATAGGTGTGAGATCAGTATTCATAGAACCACCTCGTGTGTTGAAGCTGTAGAGTCTTCCATTGATAGTGAGACGATTCGAGAGTTCGAGAGCATCATCGATCCAGTTCTTGATCGTGGTAGTGCTCGT
>CAZLKD010000099.1:0-3703 GCA_964560015.1 uncultured Candidatus Peribacteria bacterium | reverse complement strand
ATCATCATCCACTGAAAACCAAAATATGAATACGGGAAACTCTCGTTTCCTCAGCCCGATATCGAGTTATTTGACGAAAAAAGACAAGCCTACCTCCCCATCTATACAGAGATACAAGGCATCAATACTAAATGGTTTCGAGAAAAAATCCCCCTCCTCTTCGAATACCTCAGACTCATACCGGAGGTATTGCCTGAGGAGATTCAGGCAGTACGTAAGCACCAACCTCGTGTGGAGAATATCCGTGTTCTCCATGCCCCGAAAACACTTGAGGCATACGAACAAGCAAAACACGAACTCGCGTATGAAGAGCTCTTCGAACTCCAATATAGAGCACTTCAGAGAAAGAAAATTATCCAAGAATCCAGTATTGGATATGTGCAGTGACTGCCTCTGGATGCTGATTTTATGCGCGAAGCAATAGGCCGACTCCCCTTTCCTCTCACCAATCATCAAAAAATCACCCTCTTCGAGATCCTCAAGGATATGGAGCGCGATATCTGTATGCAGCGTCTCCTCCAGGGTGATGTCGGCACAGGAAAGACTGTTGTCGCGTTTCTCTCACTCCTCCATTGGACGAGATGAACTGGTGGACAAGTCGCCTATATGGCACCTACGATGCTCCTCGCGACACAAGTCACAAAAAAACTCAAAGAATTTCTCGAGCCATATGGTATCACATCAGCTCTCCTCCTCTGAAGCCTCAAAACAAAGGAAAAAAAAGATATCAAATCAGCTCTCCAGGCAGGAGAAATTTCCGTTGTTGTCGGTACACATGCACTCATACAAGAGGATGTTCACTACAAAAATCTCTCCTATGTTATCATCGATGAACAGCACCGTTTTGGCGTCGAACAACGAGAAAAACTCACGGAATATGTGTCTCACGTTATTCATTGACCGTCGATCGTTGATCGTTCATCAGAAACAGAAACCATCAACCATCAACCATCAACCATCAACCCCCTCACAAGAATCATCCCCCACGTCCTCATGATGACTGCGACGCCCATACCACGAACCCTCTCTATGGCGCTCTATGGAAATCAGGATATCTCTATTATCCGTGAATATCCCGCCAACCGCAAACCAGTCCTCACAAAGATTGTCACTCCATCTCATGCCCATGAGGCCTATGACTGGATAGAGTCTCAACTCCGCAATGGTCACCAAGCATACTGGGTATCACCACTTGTCGAGGAAAGTGACAAAGTCGATTCAGTTTCAGTCCATGAAACTGCAGAAAAGCTGAGAATGCTCTTCCCAAACAGATCAATCGCGATTCTCCATGGTCGTATGCCCGCCGATGAAAAAGAAACTATCATGCGCGACTTCGTCGACGGACACTATGATATCCTCTCAGCTACTTCTGTGGTAGAAGTCGGAGTCGATAATCCCAATGCGACAGTCATGTGTATCGAAAATGCAGATACTTTTGGCCTTTCTCAGCTCCACCAATTCCGTGGACGTGTGGGTCGAGGAGATGCACAATCCTATTGTTACCTCCTCTCAGACAATGCTCATGCGCAGAGACTGAAGGCTCTGGAGCGAACCAATGATGGTTTTGAGATATCAGAGATTGATATGCAACTTCGTGGCCCTGGAGAAGTGTATGGAGTCCGTCAATCAGGCATCCCTGATCTCAAGCTCGCCTCCATCATGGACCTGGAGAAAATCTATGAAATACGCAAGGATATAGAGCAATACCTCGGAAAATAGATATTACAAATCATTTTATATATTTTGCAAGTGATTTTGCAGAGTTTTTATGTGTCTCCTATTGGAAAGAAGAAAAAATATATGGTAGATTACCTCTGTATCCTAATTTTACACGTTATGAAAAACGTAAAACATTTACTTCTCGCCGGTATCGTCCTCTCTGGAGTGACTCTCGCGGCATCACCATCACTCCCTGATAGCGCCTTTATAGACGAGCCCACAGCTCCTATCGTCTCTGGGGAAGTGAAAAAGGTCACACCGCCTATTACGCTCAACTCTGCTCCAGACAACACTATGTCTGGCGAAATCAATATCAATATTCCTTTCAATCCAGCTGAGGTAGAACAACCAGTACAGCAAGTACCACCAGTGTCGTGGGTACCCGATGCACCAAAAAACATTCATCTCAATTCTGCAACAAATGTAGAAACAGGACCAGCACTCAATGTCGCGATTGCTCTCATGCTCTCGCTCCTCATCTCAGGTTTTATCTACGCACGTACAAAACCTCATCTCAAATAAACCGATAAAAACGGATAAAATCAAAAAAGAGTAACACATCGTTACTCTTTTTTGATTGCTTTTTCACGAGAGTAGACAAAATATTCGCATCTCAACTCCTAAAATACGACGTATGACACATCTCTGACTTATCGGCCTCGGCACTATGGGCGAAAATCTCGTCCGCAACATCGTCTCTCGAGATGAATCTATCGTCGTCTGGAATCGATCGCTGGATAAAGTCGATGCTCTGGTCACAGAAGTCGGGGCACCCGTCACAAAAGCTGAATCTATCAGCGAACTCGTCAAAAAAATAGAAACGCCTCGCAATATCATCCTCCTGGTCCCCGCAGGAAAGGTTACCGATGATGTCGCACACGAACTCTTCTGAATACTCTCACCTGGTGATGCCATCTGGGATCTCGGGAACGCTCACTGGGATACAACCCTGGCTCACCAGGGTGAAGCATTGAAACATGGTATCCACTGGGTCGGTTGTGGTATCTCTGGAGGTTCTGAAGGTGCCCGTCATGGACCATCTCTCATGCCGGGCGGAGAAGAAGAAAGTGTACGAAGAATGCTCCCTCTTCTCGAGAAAATCGCAGCAAAAGATTTTAGCGGAAAACCATGCGTCACCTATGTCGGCAAAGCAGCTGCCGGAAACTTTGTCAAAATGGTTCACAATGGTATCGAATATGCCATCATGCAAGGAATCGCTGAAATCTACGATATTCTTCGTTCTACAAATATTCCGCAATCAGACATACAAAACATCTTCAAAGAACTCAATACTGGCCTCCTCAAGAGCTTTCTCCTCGATATCTCCGTCGATATTCTCGGGGTGAAAGATCCTCTCAATTGAAGTGATGATCTTCTCCCAAAAATCAGTGATAGAGCAGGTAGCAAAGGCACAGGTGGTTGGACCGTCGAGGCAGCTCTCAAGCTCGGAGTACCAGTTCCTACTATTGCAGAATCACTCTTCGCGAGGTGACTCTCTGGACGTAACGAAAAAGCAAATCTCCCAATCAAAATAACTCTCGAGTGAAAGCCTCAGAATACAGTTTTACTGAAACAAGCGCTCAAAACTACTTATCTTGCCTCATATCTCCAAGGAATCGAACTCATCCTAGTAGCAGAGAAAGAATGGAGTTGGGGAATCAATATCCAAGAGGTACTTCGCATTTGGCAGGGGGGTTGCATCATTCGTAGCGAAATGCTCAGAGCGCTTCCAGATTTTTACAAAATATGAGCAGCTCCTGACACAGAATCGACGGATATTCAGGCGTTACTCATGGAAACAAAAGAATTGCTCAACAATTCCACAACTCCAACATCTGTCCTTTCAAGCAGCTATAATTATATGATGACACGTACAAGCGAAAAGCTCCCCACCAACCTCATCCAAGCCATGCGTGATAGCTTCTGAGCACATGGAGTGAAGCGAATCGGGAGCGATATCAGTGAAAGTTTTCAGTGGAAATAA
>CAZLKD010000098.1:0-3712 GCA_964560015.1 uncultured Candidatus Peribacteria bacterium | reverse complement strand
TATATCCGTTTTGCCGCTTTCTCAATCTTTTTTGAAAAGAGACTCAGGCCTGTAAATATATGGATTATCACAAAAGCAGCGAGACAAAGAAGTGGGATGGTAATGATACCCATGTAGTCGACATGAAGCGCTGCACAAGGATTCGCCGCAGTACAACCAAATGGATTTGCGATAATCGTCTTTCCTATGAGATACGGCTTCTGAAGAATATAGTGAAAAATCTCGAGACACATTCCCGGGATAGTAACGATATAGAGATACCAGAGAATTCATCGATTTTTGGTAAAAGCGTAAATAATCGAAAGTGGGAGAACAGGAAACATCATGATACGAGCCCACCAACACAGGTGACACGGATCAAGCGCATCCACACTATTGAGCCATTCGCCGGATATGAATTCGTAGACTGGATCTCCAAAATTTGAATAGTAGAGGGGGCTCGCAACGGCAAAAAGTACCTGCACGATAATACTTCCTACGAGCCAATTTGCGCCATTTTTGTAGGCATTTCTGACTGAAATAAGCTGAAAGATTGCATACAATGAGATTAGTGTGGTGATGACAATATCGGTATTGATATTGAATTTGTAGGCTACAGCAACGACTGCAAAGAAAAGCACAAAAAACAACAACCAAAATGAAAATATTTTTTTCATACAAAACAAATAGTAAATATACCGACATAGTAAGAGAAAAATCCCCCCTTGCAAATCCGTATCTATTCAGCTATCCTCTACTCTATTACATTATATATTTGACATATAGTATATTATATATATAGTATTACAGTTTTATTTATAAAATCACTCTATGAGAAATATTTTAGGTACAACTGGCTCTGGGAAAAATACTCCACGGACAAGTGTATTAAGTAAGTTCATGTTAGGAACAACAGTAGCTGCTACAATGGCAATTGCTCCAGTTCAAAACACTGTTGCAGCAGATGTGGCTACGCCAAAAGCAGGAAGTGCACCTCAAAAACAACACATTATGAACGGATGGTATTTCCTTCAGCCAAATTGAAAATATGTACCTTTTAATAGTGCAAATCCTGAGCATCAAAATGCTACCAAACTTTATGCATTAGGGCTAGATCCAAAAACCAATACATACAAACCAGTAAAAGAAGTAGCTAAACAATGAGGAACGACTCCTGGAGTATTTGCAACAATCAAAAATATTGGAACAAATGTAACAAATGGTGCATCAAATTTGATGAAAAATACAATGTCATGAGTTGGGGATGCTTTATGATATATTGGCAAACCTACGCCTCAACCGATCTACATACCACGAAATACTCAAATCCCTCCCGCACCAAAAGCTCAACCAGAAACATATTCAAACCCTGAGGCGATGTTTACGTTACTCCTCAAAGATGCTAAAGCTCAAAAAAAACTTCCAAATTCGAAACTCCGAAGTGCAAGAGAAGCATTTAAGTGGACACAGGAAAATAAGGTAAAATCGTCAGAAGAAGAGCGTGCAACTGTCAAACAATGGCTTTGAATATAATAATATCTTTTTCCATAGAAACCACCCCCATCCGGGTGGTTTTTTATTCTTCACACTATTTATTTGACATATTACATTATTTCAATATAAATGCTTAAATACAGAATTAAAGACTGTATAATACGGTTAAAACAGGACAATTATGTCGTGAATACCTCCAACATCTACAAACTTCCCAAAGAGTCTTTTTGAAGAGTCTAAAAGACATTTTTACCCTTCAGTAACACGAATATTTTGATTGTCTTCGCATGGAGAAGAAGGCAATCCTACGTCTATCAGGGTGAGCCACGATATAACTGGATATCAATGGAACACGGAATTTGAAGTACGAGACAGCAACAGAACACGTAGCTATTCCCTTCGGGCTATCACCCCTCGAGAAGCCTGAGTACAACAAATCACAGCCTGACGATGGAAAAGCATCGCAAAGGATGGTTTTTTTGTCACAAAAGAAGATCCATTTACGCTCCTGAGCTTAAGTGACTGGAACGCAGATAAATATGATCCTGAACTATGTCATTTTTTCGAATGTACTGATATACGTGAGGCTTCAAACAGGGTAATTTCACGTCTATTACAAACAACTGTTTGTGGTGCAGTACTTTCCACTATGGTTGCATGAGAAACGCCAAGGCTTTTAGCAGAAAATCCACAATCGTATGTCGCGAGACCAGGAACCACAACGCTCAGAGATATTATGCGACAAGTCTTGCATCGTGAAGATGATGCTTATTTACAGGCTTTTGCTCGGGCAAATAATGTCCAGCCTGATACGCCTCTCAATATCGGCACGATGGTCCGGTTTCCGCAAGCAAATGTGCAAACATCACAGACACAGACACAGACACAGAGACAAGCACCATCGCATCAATCACCACAAAAAATAGTGCAAGATGCTCCTGCAGAAAATACCACAACCTACACAGTACGTCCTGGAGATACTCTCTCAAAAATTGCGCAACATCATCACGTATCGCTCAAAACTCTCTGTGCCGAAAATCGTATCAAATGATCACTCATTCATCCTGGACAGATTTTACGAATTCCAGGACAAACGGCACAACCCAATACAAACACTCGAGCTCAAATCACACAAACTGTCACGCAGAAACTTCCAGAAAAACCAAATATATCAACATCAAAATCGATCGAACCATCATCATCTTTTGACCCCAGCCGACTTGTTACAGAGAAAAATATAGATACAGGGCTACTTCGACAAGTGCTTCAGGCAATGTTTAATTATAAACCTGCGCGAGCAAGCGATGGATATTATGGCTTTATCACTGCTATAGGTAAATCTCTCGGTTTTGTACCATTCTGACCCGATCAAGCCCCCTCAACTCCATTGTGAAATTCTCAGAATGAACAGATGTACGCTATACTCTGGGTACTTCAGGATTACCTCCATGATCACGGCATTATATTGGAACTTCCGATGGATAAATCTTCTGTGATTCTACCGACAGTTACGAGAGAGCAATTCTCGCATGTGCAGAGGACAGATGCATTAAAGTTTTATGGCGAAAAAATCGGATTTAAAAAACCAATTGATCCAGACCGGCTCACAAACTATCTCAACACACAAAATCATGATGAAAATATCTTTATCATGACTTGGAAAATAGGTGAAAATAAGATCTCTAGTCTCATGTTTCGTACGCAGCATGGATATCAAGTCGTTGACACGGGTATGCCTGGGAAAAAGATTACACCGCTTACTAATTATATCAATTATCTCAATCCTCAATGAGCCCACCTACAGACTATCGTAGGAAGCAAACTGCGATGGAGCGAGTGACATGTTCCGATCGAAGAGGCAGATTTCCCAACGCACATAACACATGCTGATTCTTCATTCTCATTACTCACCCCTGAAGCCAAAATAACAGAAGGCATGAGGAGAGAATCTATTGCCCAGGAAGAACCGGGGATGCTAAACAGTTTTGTCCAGGCCATCAGCAACTTGTGGAATGGAAAAGAAAATAAAACAACCGAGCAACCCAAAATAGAAATAATGCCCGATATAACTCCTACGCGTACAGCAGAAATACAAGTATCTATAAAAAAAGATTTACCGCCTATTGATATCATATCTGGTCGAAAATATGGATTTAAAGAAGAAACAGCTGAAGAATTTGCAGCGAGAATTGGTGCAGATTTTACGAATTTCAGGGGTGGTATGCAAAATAATAACCCC
>CAZLKD010000097.1:0-3718 GCA_964560015.1 uncultured Candidatus Peribacteria bacterium | reverse complement strand
AAGTGTTTTCACATTTACCATATTAGTATTTTATGAATTTCTAAAATAATAGCAAGAGAGAATAAAAATACCCCTTTGCAATGATGCACAGTTGACAATAATTTATAGTATATATAGTTAATACTATTATGGAACAACTAACTTCACTCTACGACTCTCGCACATGAGGCGAGGCAAGTCTATCTCATGCCATCCTCACGAGCCAGCCACCGTCTGGAGGCCTCTATACGCCAATGGCAGCCATGATGCCAAAATTTTCTCACGAAGATATAGGCGCTATGGTAGAGATGAACTATCAGGCACGCGCGAAAATGATAACTAAGAGATTTAATCTCGGCATATCGGAGCCAGAACGTCTCTCAATTATTGATGAAGCCTACGGGCCACAGTGGCACAGGCCAGAAATCGCTCCGGTCAAGCAAGTGTGAAAAAATATGTATTCCCTCCACTTGGGCTATGGACCAACATTTGCGTTTAAAAATTTTGCCCTTGAAGTATTGCCGAGACTGCTTGAAAAACTCCAGCCAGGTAAAAAAATGACTACAGTTTGAGGATCTTCTGGTGATACAGTCAATGCAGCACATAACGGAGTGAGGGGGACTCCCATCAAGTCCGCCTTTATGCTCCCGGCTAAGGGGCCATCCTTCTTTCAGGCACTTCAAGCCAAAGAGGGCATTGTCGATAACCCAAATGCCTTCACCGTATTTACTGGTGCACCTTTTGACACTCTTCAAGATGTAGTAAAGAAAATCAACTCGCCTGCAGAACAAAAACTCAAAGAACAATATTGAATCATTTCCTTTAATTCAATCAATATAGCTCGCATCTTGGTACAAACAATCTACTACTTTCATGCTTATGCTGAGATGCTCCGTATGGGGAAGATAAAAAATGGGGACGAGGTAATTTTTTCAGTACCTTCAGGGAATTTCGGTGATGCCCTTGCAGCGCTCTATGCGCGAGATATGTGATTACCTATCAAGAGTATCAATGTAGCCACCAATGAAAATGATATGCTTCATAGATTCTTCGAGACTGGAAGATATGAACCAAAAATGATCAGCACAACAAACGCCCCATCTCAAGATATCTCCAAATCTAGTAACTTTGAGAGAGCTCTCTTGTGGGCCTGTAATGATCCAAAAAAGGTCGCCCAATGGTTTCATGAACTTTCTGACAAAGGTTTTTTTGAAGTCGATGCTGAGACACTGAAAAAACTTCGGACAGTCTTCACTTCATCTACCTGTGATAATGGAGAAAGAATTGCTACCATTGATGCCATGTCGCGTGAGCTCAGGCACACTATTGATCCTCATTCCGCATCAGCAGCGCACCCCATCATCGATGGGAAATTTCCCGATGATATATCTGTCATCTTTCTGGAAACTTCTCATGCTCTTCAATTTGCAGAGGAACTCAAGAAACAATGAATCATTGTTCCTAAAATGCCAGAATTTGCTGAAACGCTGAGGAAAATGAAAAAACAAAAACCAAAGGAGTGAGTTCATTTCCTTCGTGCATGAAAAGATCCAGAGGAAATCATGGAAAAGGTAAAACAGGCTCTCCAAATTCTCTACGAGAGATAATTATTTCTTCCGACACAAAAAACTCACTATCTTGCTCCCCTCTCGTCTCCCCATCGTCTCAAACTCTGTGGCTGTTTCTGGTGTGAGCTTTTTATCGGGTTCTTCATTATCATTTTTCTCATAGGTAAAATACGGAGAACGTGCGAGGTGCTCATCTATCCACTCGGCATACGAAGCTTCATCAGTTTTTATGAGAAAAGTCCCGTTCGGTGCAAGCACAGAAGCAGCGTCTCGGAGAAAATCATCCTGAATCACGCGATTCTTGTGGTGTCATTTTTTTGGCCATGGATCAGAGAACAGGAGGTAGAGTTCATCGACTTCGCCTTCTGCAAATATCTCTGGCATTTTCTGTCCAAAGACTTTGAGCAAAATGACATCATCTCTCCCCTTTCTGGCACATTTTTCGTAGGTACGAATCAGTCGCTTGAATTTCAGCTCAATTCAGACACAGGCGGTATCAGGATGACTTTCGGCATACGTACTAAAGAAATTTCCCATACCCGTCCCTATTTCGAGCATTAATCGAGTTTTAAGCTGCTCTCCTCCTCATAATTCATCATTCTTAATTCATAATTGCTCCCTCCACTTCCCTTTTTTCTCATGCATGAGCTCAAGATCAGAGTAAATATGGGTATGTTCGGCGACTTTTTGGATGTAGATATTCTCGTACGGCATGGGGAGATTGTCGTGAAGTCCCAAATAAATCAAGTGAAGAAGAAGTGCTAATTTTTTGACTTGTTCAAATATGGGGTATATTTATTATTAAAATGAATGAACCTGCTACCCTATCTGCCTGACACGAGAGCGCCCTTGTTTTCGAAACAGTAGCCCTTTTAAAAAAACGAATTCGAGGTGGTACTCACAATATTATCTTTGAGAATCCCGATGCGCCCTATTTAGCACTCTGAGAAAAGGGATCGTGGGAATTCGACCCAGATGAACTTACTACCATAAGCATCCACGAGGCCCTGCATATAAGTGCAGGCAGTTTCCTCAAAAGGACAAAACTAGAGGAAGTACACTTCACGGCTGTCGGTCTCAAAAGAATATATGATCGTATCATGTCACTTTTGAATGAAAAAATTGGCCCCATCATAGCACATCCCTACGAAACAAAAGAAATCATAGCACAAATTGAACAGCTCAAATCAGATACCACTTTAATTGTGCATTATTTGGAAAAAATTCTTGAGAAACACTATAACTGTGATGACGCAGAAGAGCAATTGATCTATACGCGACTCATTGATGAATACCTGCAGATGCTCCAGGAAAAAAAAGCCCGAATTCAAGAAATCCCTCAAATATACTCTCTACCCTGAGAATTTTACGAATGAGATTTTGTTGAAGCAAAGTCTGAATTTACGCCACAAAGTACAGGTTTTTTTCCGGTAAAAAGATGGACAGGGGATGAGGACGAATGAGGAGGGCTAGAAGACTTGGCAGGATCAGAACTGGTTATCGAAAACATGCCTCTCTCTGAAGCAGAATATGCTTTGTTGATGCGCTGTCCCAAGGATTTTTTCGATATAGACGAAATATTCCAAGAAAATTTTAGCTGGAGTATTATTGGTGCCGAAACCGCAAGAGAAAGAAGTAGAGATATCAAAGATCATCCAAATGTTCTAGAAAAAAAGTACAGGATGATGCTCAGACGAAAAGAAATGATATATTTTTATATCAAAAAAATCTATGATCTTCATCAACGCGAAAAACAGTGATGAAAGCATCAATTTATCACGCCAATCATTGGTATCCGAGACATTATTCGTTTTTTACCCGTACTCAAAAGCGAAATAGACGCTTTAAGAGAGAAAATCTGAAACGTATCACCCACTGTATCAAAGAAAAAGACCAACAAAAAAACCACTCAAGTATCTGAAGCTGCTATAAAGGAAAAGATTCAGAATTTATCACAGAGAAAAACGAATACCATGAGAGAGAGGGATACCTATTTGACATCATTTTTCTATATATCCGGGTCAGAAGAACTTTTCACACCCATGATACAGGAACTGAACAAACAAATAGAACTTCTTGCAAAAAAGCTCCATAATTATATAAAAGCTCTTCATGTTCCTGTAAATTTTGACGCATTGTCATCTACATCGTCAAAAAAAAATGTATAGACT
>CAZLKD010000096.1:1195-3725 GCA_964560015.1 uncultured Candidatus Peribacteria bacterium | reverse complement strand
AGGTCACACACTCTGCGACAAGGCACACCCTATCAAGCTCCTCTCTCTCGATTTCCCAGAGCCTGTAATCTCAGTATCTGTAGAGCCAAAATCAAAAGCAGATCAAGAAAAAATGGGTGTCGCTCTCGGCAAACTCGCTGAAGAAGATCCATCATTCCGTATCCGTTCTGACTCTGAAACTGGTCAAACTATCATCGCTGGTATGGGTGAACTCCACCTCGATATCATCGTCGATCGTATGCGCCGTGAATTCAAAGTCGAGTGTAACGTCGGTGCTCCTCAGGTAGCGTACCGTGAGACTATCACTCAGGTTGTGAAGGATCAGGAATTCCAATACAAGAAGCAGACTGGTGGTCGTGGTCAATTTGGTCACGTCATCATCACGTTTGAGCCTATTACTGAAGCTATGCGTCAGGCTGAACCAGAAGAGTACAAAGAAGAGAACCACTTTATCGATGAGATCAAGTGAGGTGTTATCCCACGAGAATTCATCCCAGGTGTTGAAAAAGGTCTCAATGCATCATATGCTCGAGGTGTCATCGCTGGTTACCCTATGGTAAACGTTCAAGCGACTCTCACATTCGGTTCTTACCATGATGTCGACTCAAACGAACTCTCATTCCGTATCGCTGCGAGCCGATGTTTCCGTGAAGCTTCTAAAAAAGCAAAACCTATCCTCCTCGA
This sequence comes from uncultured Candidatus Peribacteria bacterium, assembly GCA_964560015.1. GTDB lineage: Bacteria > Patescibacteriota > Gracilibacteria > BD1-5 > JAGOOR01 > JAGOOR01. Next base: position 3,041 of record CAZLKD010000096.1, on the reverse strand, counting down.
ACCTATCATGAAAGTAGAAATTTCTACTCCAGAAGATTACATGGGTGACGTCCTCGGTGATGTAAATGCAAAACGAGGTCAGATCAATGAAATGAGCGATCGTGGTATGGCAAAGATTATCTCTGCATTTGTACCACTTTCAGAAATGTTCGGTTATTCTACCTCTCTCCGATCTATGTCTCAGGGGCGCGCTACGTATGCAATGGAATTCTCTCACTACTCTCCAGTTCCTGCGGCTATTACTGAAAAAATCCGCGCTGAACGAGGTGTAAAATTCGAAGAAGATGATGAATAGTAGCCCGTCATTCCAGACAAGTCTGAGCTTTGCGAAGACACGAGGTGGAATCTAGGCGACTAGTAAAAGTTAGAAGAAAAAGTAAAAGAATGGAATTTTTTTATGACTCCCACAGTAATGTGGGAGTTTTTCTTTGATTTTGAGAGAAAAATCGTAGAGTTCTTCTATACGTCTCTTCCCCCAGTCTTTTTTTATGAAAAAAACCTTCCTCTCACTTTGCACTGCGTACTGCGTACTGTGTACTTTTGCTTCAGCAAGTCCTTCTCCCGTCGTTCAAGTTATTTCCTACAAAGAACCTCTCGGAATGTACTTTTCTCTCCAGGGGTGGGGAAGTGGTTCTGTCATAGATAATTCAGGCCATATTATCACCAATAATCATGTCGTCGATGATGGTCTCGGTGGTATCTCTGACGATTTTTCTATTTGTCTCACGGAGGATTCTGCACTTCCGCCAAAGTGTAGCTATACCGCTTCAGTTGTGGCTCGTGATGCAAACAAGGATATCGCACTCCTGCAAATAGATCCAAAGGATATATTTGGGAATGCAGTGAATTTCTCATCGTTCACAATCTTGCCCATTGACTATAGCTATGCCCCAAACACTGGCGACACTGTCCTCGCTCGTGGGTATCCCTGGATTGGTGCTAATACGATTACTGAGACGCAGGGGATTGTGTCTGGTACGTACTCATACAATGGCAACACCTATATAAAAACTGACACATTGATCGCTGGAGGAAATTCGGGTGGCCCATTACTCCGTAGTGGTAAGATGATTGGTATCAATACGTTTCTCATTGGAGGTTCTTCTGATCCATCTCTCGGCTATTCACTTTCTATCAAAGAGGCTCAGAACTTTATTGAATCATCTCTGACCAAAAGCACAAAACTTCAGACGAATAATCCAAAATTTTCACCATTTCTCCAGACTGTCACAGATGCATCACAGAAGAAGAACCTCATCGATCCTCTTATTACCCTGAATTTTCCAACAAAATACACGATCAATACGTATATACCGGGGGCTTACATCGATGGACAAATTGCTGAAGAAAACACGACTTCTGTCTACGGTTTTTCATTTATGCATTTCACAACTCCTACTCTCAAAACTCCAGAAGATATACGATATTTTCTTTCGGGCCAGTCTTTTTTTCCATTTTGGCAGGATGTAAAATTTAAAACTGTGACTATTGGAGGACAATCCTTTTACCAAGTAGATACGCTCGGGAATACGTCAGGAGACAAGAGCAAAACACAGTATGTGTATTTCAAAATCGTTGATACCCATCATCTCATCCTCCTGCAACTCTCTACTCCATACTCCAATGAATCAACGTATGATGCTATTCAGAAAAGCGTCACAGCATTTCTCACAGGCATATCTTTCTCAGCACAATTCCAATTCTCTCCAAATACATCTATCGACGTTTCTGCAGCAGAGACGGTGATTACCCCAGCAAAAGATTCTTTGGTAGATTTTCGCTCAAATTTCTTCCCGTACAATGGTGTAGTTTCCCAGTTTATGGCAAACTATCAGGACTTATTTAC
>CAZLKD010000096.1:0-1095 GCA_964560015.1 uncultured Candidatus Peribacteria bacterium | reverse complement strand
ATCCTCGCACCACGTCCGAAATTTGAATGAGAAACACCACTGACTTGGGCAGAGTACATCCGTATCCATCTCTGGATGGTGTATCATAAAAAACCAACAGACCGTATCATCCCAGGGGACAATAAAAGCCCCACTTTTGCTGCTATTATTGCAAAAATACCAGTCAAAATGAAGTCCTATGTGGACACAAATAAGAGAGCAAATTTTGAACTTATGCTCCGCATGAAACTGGCTGGTGTAGAACTTCCAAGTTATTCTGAATCATCTCTCAATCAATTTCAACTGCAGGCAAACACGATCTACAGAGATGAGTGGAGAAAAATAGAGGATTTCGAGTATCTGTACTTCCAGGGGCAAAAGATGGGCCCAAATGGTTCTTCCTACTATAATGTGGGGTATTACGTAACAAGCTTTAACATAAACTATAATCCAATCACAGGGCTTGTTAAAAAACCAATTTTAAATACAAAATCATTGTTTTTTGGAGATCAAAGTCTTGATGGAGAGCAACAGAAAATCCTAGATGTAGAATTGGAATGCACGAAAAATTTTGCAAAGTATTTCTCTAATGATTGCATTAAAAAAAGAGAAGCATATGTATGGTCACTTCTTAGTTATCCTGTACTTACAAAATGAGAAGCGATCAGCGAGTTACTTAATTCTATGGACTTTGCTCTTTGGGATTCAGAGTTAGCGGAGAAGAAAAAGATTAAAATCTCCGAATAATAAAATACCCCTTATTTTAATAAGGGGTATTAAAAGTTTTCTTTTACCATCCGTATAATGCTTTTCTGTTGTTTGACTTAGACGAATCAGAATAAGTTTTGTAGTGTCACTGAACGTATGTTCCACTTTTTTTAAAATAGCCTCTTTGATATTTTAATCCATAAGCAAAAGCATTGTTCACTCATGATGCTAGTAAAAAAGTTGCCAATAAAGCTATTGATATTGCACGTTTCATAAGAAAGAAATATTATTTTGTACCTAGATCATAGTATCTTGTTACTATTGAAAGGCAAATATTTAATATAATTTATTTTTTTTACAGATAAAAAAACCATTGTCGTAGATGGTTATATGCCGCGATTCTGGATT
>CAZLKD010000095.1:0-3735 GCA_964560015.1 uncultured Candidatus Peribacteria bacterium | reverse complement strand
CAAAAAAACACCCACAAATGAGTGCTTTAAGTCTATAAATGGTGCCCAAGAGAGGACTTGAACCTCCATGCCTTGCGGCGCTACCACCTCAAGGTAGTGCGTCTGCCAATTTCGCCACCTGGGCATACCATACAAAGCGCATACTCGCTTCGTATGGTGTACTATAAGATTATTTTTCGTTTTTCAAGTTTTTATCTCCTCCTTCTTTTTTATTGAGATACTCTCGGATAATTTCTGCTGCTGCTTTTTGACCTCCGAGGCCAAATGCAAGGCCAAATGCAAGGCTCGTCGCCGCAACAAATCCTATCAAGACGGAACGAATGAGATATTCGGGTATAATTTCAATAGTGCCCGTGTTAATCTGGTTAATAGCAATGGTAAATGTGAAAAATAGTATCAAAATCCTCGAAAGATAAGCAAGAACGAGGGCTGTACGTGGATTTTCAAAATGGACAGCATTGTAGACAAGTGTGTAGGAGGTACGCGATGTCTGGATGCCAAAAAAGGTGATAAGAAGGGCTAAAAGAAGGTGCGGGAGATATTCGACAACACTATTGAGAAACTTTTCCACATCAATATAACCAGCCCTTTCCACAGCACTCCGTATAAAAAGGAGGAACACAAAAACGGCTATATACTTACCAATAGCCTTGGGCAGAGGATCAGAACCAATTTTCGTGGTATGACCGAGAAATCGGTGAATCATTTTTTCAATACCGGTGAATCGAAAAAGCCATCCTATGAAAAAATAGAGGATAACAGAGGTGATCAGTCCTCCAAAAATTATTTGGACAGCCGCAAGCCACGGAGATGGCTCAAAAAATGAATACGTCGTATAAAACATGACCTCATTCTACACGATATTCTCACTGGTTGCAAGTAATTCTATCGACAAAATGGGTGATATGGTTCAGCTATTATCCGAGCTCTAGAATTATATCTCTCAACTCTGCGGCTTTCTCAAAGTCGAGATTGGCTGCAGCGATGTCCATTTCGAGCTCAAGACGACGAATATAGGCTTCTTTATCAACTCATTTTGGGATTTTATCAATGACCTCTTTTTTATCCTTGAATCAGAGATCCTTGATGCTCGAAATGATGGTCGTTGGTGTGATGCCATGTTTAGTGTTGTAGTCGATCTGCACCTGACGACGATTTCTGGTGATATCCATGGTTTCTTGCATAGAGCGAGAAATCTGTCATTCGTAGGAGTAAAATATGACATGACCATTGGAATTACGAGCTGCACGGCCAACAATCTGAATCAGAGACTGTGTCGAACGAAGAAAGCCCTGCTTGTGAGCATCGACAATGCCGATAAATGAGACCTCTGGAAGATCAAGCCCCTCTCGAAGGAGATTGACACCGACGATGACATCCACTTTTCCGGTTCGTAAATCTTTAAGTATCTTCAAGCGCTCAATAGTATCTATCTCTGAATGAAGATAATGGGCCGTAACACCATGCTCTTTGAGATATCCTGCCAGGTCTTCACTCGATTTTTTTGTCACAGTGGTAATAAGAGAACGTTCGCCACGTTCGACAGCAGTACGGATGTTATACAAGAGACTTTCGACAAGTTTGTCCATTGGTTCGACAGCGATTTCTGGATCGAGAAGACCGGTTGGTCGAATAATTTGTTCGACCAGCGGACCCCCTCGCTCTATAGGAGAATTTCCTGGAGTAGCGGACACACAGAGAAACTGTTTGATCTTTGATTCAAATTCATGGAAGTAGAGGGGTCGATTGTCATACGCACTTGGGAGACGAAATCCATTTTCGACAAGCATGTCTTTGCGTGATTTATCGCCCGCAAACATCCCCTGAACCTGAGAAAGGGTAATGTGTGATTCGTCTACAATGGTGAGAAAATTCTCCGGAAAATAATCAATCAGCGTCATGGGTGGATCGCCAGGTTCGCGACCATCCAGATGTCGAGAATAGTTCTCGATGCCCTTTACATAGCCTACCTCATTCATCATCTCGAGATCATATTCGACACGAGTTTTGATCCTCTCGGCTGCGACTATATTTCCTGTTTGTTTGAAATATTCGATTCTCTCCGCAAGTTCTGCCTTGATGATAGGAGTAATAGCTTTGACATGTTCGACACTCGTCACCGTGTGGGAAGCAGGAAACAGCATCAAATCTGACACACTTTCCTGGACATGTCCTGAGATAGGTTCGACAATACGAATAGCCTCTATTTCTGTCCCAAAAAATTCAACACTATAATAGTATTCCTTGCTTGCTGGAAATATCTGGAGGGTGTCGCCGAGGACACGAAACATACCTTGTTTGAAGTCCGTTGTCGCGCGATCAAACTGGAGACTTACGAGGTGATTGATGAGGTCTTTCATGATATATTTTTGCCCTTTTTCGAGACGGAGAATGCCGCCGACATATTCCTCTTTGTTCCCAATACCATAGATACAGCTCACAGAGGCGACTATGATAACATCTTCACGGGTGAGCAAGGCTTCTGTTGCTGCATGTCGAAGCCTATCTATCTCATCATTGATAGCAGAATCTTTTTCAATATAGGTGTCTGTTTTTTGGATATAGGCCTCTGGCTGATAGTAGTCGTAGTAACTCACAAAATAATGTACTGCATTTTCAGGGAAAAATTCTCGGAACTCCTGACAGAGTTGGGCTGCAAGAGTTTTATTGTGAGCGATGATAAGTGTGGGTCTCTGCGTTTGCTGTATGATATTGGCCATCGTAAAGGTTTTTCCTGAACCCGTCACGCCCTGAAGTGTCTGAAAACGATTCCCTGCGTTGAGACTTTTTACCAATGTTTTTATAGCTTGAGGCTGATCTCCGGTGGGTTTATAATTACTTTTGAGGTGAAAAATGGTCATGGTTGTGTGTTAAATAGGAGTCCGAGAAGTATCAGGACACTATAAGATATACTCCTAAAAAAGCAAAACAGGGGGACTTATTTATGAGAAAGAACAAGTTTAGTGGCATTCTCTAGCTGTCCATCTTTCCCTGATGTCATATCTTCGAGAGTTGGGAGAATGGCCACTGTTGGAGCAAGACCCACGCCATCAAGGAGTATATTATCAGCTGTATGCCAGTGAGCTATGGTAACCTTGATCTCGCCACCATTGGTCAGAGAGAAAATCTGTTGTACCGATCATTTACCGTAGGTTTGTGTGCCGAGGAGGGGCGCCTTGAGATGAAAATGAAGAGCAGAAGCAAGTATTTCCGCTGCAGAAGCAGTTTGTCCATTGACCAGGATAAAGAGGGGGGAGGTGAAATTATTATTTCCGTGGGAGATATAGGTTTCAGGATTTTGACCATCGACCGTTGCTATGACGACATCTTTTTTGAGAAAGAGAGAACCAACATCAACTGCTGACTGGAGCGTGCCTCCTCCATTATTTCGGAGATCAAGAATAACCGATTTATATTTTCCGCTGTATTTTTGGAGAACATTTTGCACATCATCACGAGAGTGATCGTTGAATGAAAAAAGGTGTATGACGAGGATGTTGCCCTTTAATTCATCAGAAATGATAGGGATTTCAAGCTTTTTTCTGAGGATAGTTACTGACTTTTTAGCTCCTAGCACCGTCGAAAATATCTCCAAAACAACAGGCGTTCCGGCAGGTCAACGAATCTTTCGAACAGCGTCGTCAGCCGTCTTTGCATGCATAGTTTCTCCATCGACAGATTGGATGATATCGCCTGGCAGGAGGCCTGATTGCTGGGCAGGAGAACCAGGTAAAA
>CAZLKD010000094.1:0-3879 GCA_964560015.1 uncultured Candidatus Peribacteria bacterium | reverse complement strand
AAAAGGATAAAGAAGGAAAGTATCTCATCTTTACTCGTACAAAACGAGAAGCAGACCGTGTTGCTGATGATCTCAAGGATCTCGGTGCACCGGTTGATGCTCTTCATGGCGATAAATCTCAAAATCTCCGTCAGAGAATTACCAATAATTTCCGTACGAACAAGATTCGTATCCTCATCGCGACAGATGTCGCGGCTCGAGGTCTCGATATCCCAGATGTCACTCATGTCATTAACTTTGATGAACCTGCGACTCGTGAGGACTATGTCCACCGAATTGGTCGTACAGCTCGTGCTGGTAAGCAGGGGACTGCCTATACATTCGTAAAAGGCGGAGAATACTAGAAACGCGGAAAAACTTCGCATTTCTTTGTCAGCTACATTTTTTGCTTCAGTCGTTTACAAATCGTATACTCCTATCATCAAAAAATTTGCTTTCTCGAACTGCTCGTTTTTGCACCTTTCTTTATGAAATCTGATTTCCTCTCCCCATAAAACGGGAGGGGATTTTGTTTTCTTGACGTTTGCAATAAGCGAATTTTCCCTATACTCTCGATATGTCAAAAGCGCTCACTTCTCGGACGCAAGCGATTCGCAGGAATGTTTCACATCTTGATACACATATCCGTGAATTTTCCAAGTCGTGTGAGAATATCTGTGATGCACTTGATACCCTCGAAAATACCACTCTCCTCAAAAAAGTCTTTTTGCAGATGATTGATTCGCTCAAAGAACTTTCCGAGCACGCGCAGAAATATGAGGAAAAAATATTTTGAGAGCTCGATGAACTCATGATTATCACGAAAATTGATAATCATATTCAAGTCCATCTCCGACGTATTGATGAGCTCGTTGTGAATATTCAAAAAGTATTCAGTACTTCTCACCTCGGACAAGCCGTCGGGTTTGCGCTCATAGAGCAAGAGATTGCCCGACTCCACAGGTCACGTAAAAAATCAGCTGAAATATATTATACTATCAAAGCGCATTATACCGATCAAGATGGCCAAATAACTGATTTTCTGGAGTCAACATCAGTACAATCGAAGCATTGAAAAATGCTTCACAAAGCTTTAAATCAAAATCGTAATTCGTAATTCATCAATTCGTCATTTTCATGTTTTCCTTTCAAATAAATTCTACTGACTGATACGCCCGTGCTGGTACTTTGACTACTCCACATGGAGTGATTCAGACACCAGTCTTTATGCCCGTTGGTACTGCCGCGACGATAAAATGAGTCACACGAGAGGGGATTGTGCAGATGAAGACTCAGATCATGCTGAGTAATACCTATCACCTCATGCTCCGTCCTGGGGCAGATATCGTCGAGAAGATGGGCGGACTTCATGCATTTATGAATGTCGACCTTCCTATTCTCACAGACAGTGGCGGATTTCAGGTTTTCTCTCTCGGTCATACACGGAGTGGTCGTTCACTTGTAAAAACCACAGAAGAAGGGGTACAGTTTCAGTCTCATCTCGATGGGACGAAGCATTTTGTGAGTCCAGAAGATGCGATGGATATTCAGTCAAAACTTGGCGCTGATATCATCATGGCTTTTGATGATGTTGCTCCTGGTAATGCGACCTACAAGAGAGCCCGACAAGCATTGGAACGTACCCATGATTGGGCTGAACGGTGTGTCAATCAGTGGCAAAAAAATGAAATAACACGAGCAGAAAAATGACTCCATCCACAGATGCTTTTTCCAATCATTCAGTGAGTCACGTATGAGGACTTACGCCTTGAGTCTGTTCGTTTTCTCAGAAAACTTCCGACACTCGGAATCGCGATTGGATGATTATCGGTATGAGAAAGTACAGAATCGATGCTTAAAATGCTTGATCTCCTCGCACCAGAACTTCCTCCAGAAAAACCACATTACCTCATGGGAGTTGGTACGCCGGAGGATATCATCGAAGCAATTGCCCGTTGAGTTGATATGTTTGATTGTGTTCTGCCGACACGTCTCGGTCGACACGGAGAGATATTTACTTCCCGTGGATATATGAAGGTAGGGAAGAGTATATTTGCCGGTTCGATGGATCGAATTCCTGTCCTGCCTGGTTTTGAAACATCAGTCAGTGAAAACTATACTCTCGGATACCTCCGTCACCTCATTCATGCTGATGAGATGCTCGGACAAGTACTTCTCTCGATGCATAATGTCGAGTTTCTTATGCGTCTCTGTGATCGGGCGAGAGAGGCGATTCAAAAAGGGGAGTACGAACAATTTAGGAAGAGTTTTTGGGAGAGTTACGTTCTGTAAAAATCTGCAAATAATTGACTTTATTTAATATTTTCATATTAATATGTATTAAATATGAATGAAAGTGCAAAATTAATCGAGGGTTTTCCTTGCGTTGCTGAGAAATTTATCTCCATATGTCCTCTAGAACGCCGAATGAAGGATCCTTATTTATTAAAGCTTAAGCGTGATATTCCAAGAGACTTTTGAGATTCAATGCATCGACTGGAGGCCATTTTTACGGATAAAAAAGCTAGAATAGCATATTTACTAGAAAAAAGCTTCGCTGGAAAAAATATCACCAAAGATGATACATTTATCGAACTGTTACCTCAAGCAGTGGAGGATTTTTTGAAACAAAAAATCACAGGCGAGGCAGCTGTCAAATTCTTGACAGATAGGCTTTCGATAGAGGAATGGAGTGATGTGGATAGTTTTCCTTGAAGTCTCAGAGTTCTTCCTGCTCTGAGCCAAAAAAGCACTCGGAAACTCGCTGCATTTTATGCTCTTTTGCAGGTTTTTCCCGCAAATTTTAATGAAATTTTTTCTAGCAATTTCGATACACATACATGAACATCTCGTTTCAGTCCACGATTTTTTTTGACGGTGCCAGACGTTGCATATAACTTGCTATGACTTGATTGCTTTGCCAATTTACAGCCACATCTCGAACAATTATGAGAAAAATACAGCGCGTGTGCTACCATGTGACAGAGAGCTGACTTGATCCAAGAAAACATCGGTGTCACTCCTAATAAAGAATGGAACAACCTTCCTGGGTACGATGAGTTGCCATCTGGAAGGATCGTTCGTACACATGTTTGCGAAATACTTGGAGGGCCTTCTCAACACGGTAGTGATGCTTGTGTTCATGTATTTCGTCTTAAAAGAATGATGTTAGACAAAGTTTTCTATCTCCTGAGATGAGGGAGAGCACAGCTCTGTGCCATGGGGCCCAAATCTTAAATTTCAATATTGGTTTGAGATGCTTTCGGTGCCAATCTTGTCTTACTTGACTCCTTGCCTTTTTCTATACAATGCGTGCATCAGTACAAGTATAAGTGCCAGTATAAGAGTGGAATTTTTATAATCCTTTCTTTTACTTTTATCTTTTACTTCTACTTGTTCTACATTTTTATTTTAACTGTATGTCTGCAACTGAAGACAAGAAGCGCAATATCCGTAATATCGGTATTATCGCCCATATCGATGCTGGTAAAACTACTACCACTGAACGTATCCTCTTTTACTCTGGTAAAACTCATAAAATCGGTGAAGTGCACGATGGTGCTGCGACGATGGACTGGATGGAACAAGAGCAGGAGCGCGGTATCACGATCACTGCTGCTGCGACAAAGACTTCTTGGAATGGTCTCGATATCAATATCATCGATACTCCAGGTCACGTGGATTTCACTATCGAAGTAGAGCGCTCAATGCGTGTCCTCGACGGAGGTATCGTCGTATTCGACGGTTCACAGGGTGTCGAACCTCAGTCAGAAACAGTATGGAAACAGGCTGACAAATACGGTGTTCCTCGTATCGCTTTTGCAAACAAGATGGATAAGACAGGAGGTGATTTTGAAATGACATTTGAATCTATCAAAAAACGTCTCGCTGGAAACAAAG
>CAZLKD010000093.1:0-3895 GCA_964560015.1 uncultured Candidatus Peribacteria bacterium | reverse complement strand
TTCCCTTTTTGGAACTATTGGAAGATTAAAAGTGAGCTCTGGAAAATTATCTTGATACCATTGCCCATTTACCGTATTTAGATTTGGGGATTGACCAGGTGATTTTTGTAGCGCTATCGATAATATTCTCTCTGCAATTTTCTGGTTTCATATTTCTACCATATTTTGCCAATGTCATGACCATATCTTGGCGAGGTTGTTGTCCTGTCCTGCAAATTGTTCTAAATAGAGCTCTATTTTTTCACGTACTGTAGCAGAGGTGGTTTCTTTGTATATTGTACTTAGAATCAAATAAACATCTGTCTCTTTATTAAATATTTCCAGAGAAGGATAATGTGTATCAATATAAGCAAAAATTTCCTCAGGTATTTGACCTGCAAGATCGGTCAGATGGTAAAATGATAATTTTATCTTTGACTCTACCCCATATTTTTTTCTGATTTTAAAAATTTCCTGTGCTCATGCTGGTGAGGACTTAGCATAGAGAGAAAATCTAAATACCCAATTTTCATCTACATCATCCCATACTTCCTTTATTCCTTTCACACTATCTTGTTGAACCTGGTCATACTTGCTACTGCCAATACAGACGCGTGCTTGGTATTCTTTGCCATGCATATCTAGTATGGCTTTCATCTCGGTAGGCGAGAGAGTCATAAATAATAGATAACTTAATTCTCATCTTTCATCTTTTTCAAAGAGGGGCACTACAAATTGATTTCGAAAATCAGGACTTGCCTCACTCATTCTGAGGAGCAGATGGATAAAATACCTATTAGCATTTTCTACGCTGAGATTCATTTTTTGTAAAAAATTCCATACACACTGAACTGCCTGTCAATTTTCCTCCAGGATTCTTAATACATCATCCTCAGAAGTTTCTTCCTCTAAGCCTAAAAGATACAGTAAATTTCCCTCATTTTGGTATCGTATAGGAAATGTATCTGGACGTGCAAGTATACTTTCACGAGTCACCCCTATCCTTTTGAAGAGAGGCTGACCTGTAATAAACATATTTTTTTCTTCTCGTGCCCTTTCTCTTAATGCTGTCAGCTGTTCTACTCCAGGAACTGTCCTACCTCACTCTATCTGTATTCATTCCAGGGTTTCCTCGCAACAAATTGGTAGTAATCATTGTTCTCATACAAGTGATAATATTGTATCAGTAATGCGTGCAAGCTTTCCGGGCTTACTCTCTACTCTGAGAAAATCTTCTGGTTTTGCATTTCTTATTTCCCGGGCATGTTCCTGCAAATAGGCCTCAATTTTTCCCATAGTTTTGATTTATAATAATCTTATTTTATTACTGTAGTGTCTTTGTCAAATGATACTTTTACCTTATCCCCCTTTTTTAATATTCATTATTGGAATAAGAGACGGTATCATCGAGGGCCATTTTAACTGCCTCACAACGTTTTCTCTTATAATTTTTCTTTTTACCCTCGACTCATAGAAGTCTATGGTGTGGGTTGGGGTGACCATTTATGCCTTCTTTTTCTCTCATTTTCCAGGCAATATCTACAAGATGCCTCGACATGATATCGCTCACTATTTTTCAATCTGTTTCCAAGATGCCATCGATGAGCCTCCTTGTTTCAGCAGAAAAAATACGTAATTTTAATTTAATAATTTGTTTTCAGGTTTTTTGTAACTGTCAGAGAAGAATGTTGATATTTCTATAGTCAGGATATTCAATTGGCAATGGAGTTTTTCTATTTTTATTGAGGTGTGTAATTCGTTTTTTAAAGAAGGCAATTCGCCTCAGAATTGTTTGTTCTAATCGTGCTAAAACATAATATTCCTTTTTTAAATCCTTATCTTGATTTGGAATTCGAGAAGGTTTTCACCTTGATAAATTTTCATCAGCAATAGTCCTTTTTCTATAATCATCTTCGTACATGCGCTCTGGAATTTCATCTTCCTCCTGATCTCTCAAAAAACCTTCTATTTCATCCTCTGTAAAATCACATAAATCAGCTTCTTCTGAGGGTACAAAATCAATATGGGTAACTTCGCCTAACCAATCTCTATATTCTAAGCGTTCCATTCTGGGTATATCTACACGAGAAAACCACATTTCTTGTTCAGAAAATGGCCCCGTTAAGCTCGTTTTTGGTATGTCTCTCTGTTTACAAAATGCTTGATAAAATACTAATTCGTCACCGTCCAAGACCCTAGCCACTGTTGCAGATATGTCTTCTCAAAATTTCACAGAGTATTTGTATCTCTCTTCTAGAATATGAAATTTATTTTCCAATAATGAACACCGCAATGCCCGTTCGTTTGTGCTAAGATACGGGAATATTAACTTTTCATTTCAATTATTTGCTCACATTTAAATACTTTAACTAAAATTATATTTAGTCAATATTTGAGAGATACTATTTGATGATTATATTTTCTCATTCAAATTTCACTTTTACTTTATTTCCTTCCGTCAGACTTCCATCGAGGAGTTTCGTTGAGAGGGCATTGACGATGTATTTTGTGACAGCACGGCGGAGAGGTCGAGCACCAAATTGAGGATCGATGCCATGCTTCATCAGGTATTCATGGACTGATGAATCCCAGGTGATGGTGATATCTTTTTCAGCGAGCATGTTCGACACCTTCGCCAATTCGAGGTCGATGATAGAGCGGAGGACTTCGTCACCCAGGGGTCGATAGACGATGATATCGTCGATACGATTGATGAGTTCAGGACGGAGATAATTTCGGAGTTGTCCTATCATCATATCATTCAATGCTTTCATCTGAATATCGTCGACATTATGTCCACCTTTTTCTTCACTAAAGAAATCCATAATCTTCTCGGAACCGATATTACTCGTCATGATGATGATGGTATTTCGGAAGTCGACTGTTCGTCATTTCCCATCGGTGAGTCGACCATCGTCGAGGATTTGAAGAAAGACATTGTAGACATCGGGATGAGCTTTTTCTATCTCGTCAAAGAGCAGTACTGAAAAGGGTTTTCGACGAACAGCCTCGGTGAGTTGTCCACCTTCGTCATGTCCGATATACCCTGGAGGAGAGCCGATGAGACGTGCGACAGAGTGTGATTCACCATATTCACTCATGTCGATTCTGATAAAGGCGCCACTGTGGTCAAAGAGGGCACTTGCGAGCGCCTTCGCCGTTTCAGTTTTACCCACACCGGTCGGTCCGAGGAAGAGAAAGCTTCCGATCGGACGGTTCTTGTCTGAGAGTCCTGCCTTTGAACGTTGGACAGCTTCTGACACGGCTCTGAGCGCCTGGTCTTGTCACTTTACAGACTGTTGTAAGTGTTCAAAAAGATGGAGATATTTGTCATTTTCAGTTTGGATGAGCTTACCGACTGGCACACCTGACCAGCGAGAAATAACTTGGGCAATATCTTCGAAATCGACCGTGTCTCGGAAGAAACTGCGACCGTCTTGTCGGCGAGCTTCTGCAATAGCTTCAAGCTTCTTTTGTTCTGTGTCGAGCGAAGGGAGTTTCTTGTATCTGATTTCAGCGACAGTCGCATAATCAGCATCTCGCTCAAGTTGTTCTGCTTGAAGCATGAGCTTCTCTCGGTCTTCACGTATTTTCTTCAGATCCTGCATCATTTTCTTTTCGTCTTCGTAGGCGGCATGGAGTTTTTTTTGCTCTTCTTGGAGGTTAGCGAGTTCTTTTTCTATGTCTAGTATTCTTGTCTTGTTCCCATCTTCTGGTCGGTCTTTTTGCTCACGGAGAAGGGCTTCCCGCTCTATTTGGAGGGAGTGAATTTTTTTGTCGATCGTGTCTATCTCGGCTGGTTTACTGGTTGAGCCAATCTTGAGAGCTGAGGCAGCCTCGTCAATCAGGTCGATAGCTTTATCAGGGAGTTTACGATCTGGCAAGTATCGTGTCGACATGTCTACTGCTGCGACGA